>NZ_JAOCLL010000003.1:0-244748 GCF_029845285.1 Acinetobacter sp. GD03645
AACTGTAACTGGGGCATTAATTGCTGGTGCATCAACACTTGATTCCTTGAGTGTAACAAATGCTGCAACTGTAAATGGTTTATTCACTGTAAATAATGATGCAAATGTAACTGGTAAGTTGACAGCAGGCAGCGTAAAAACATCTGTGGTTGACCTTGGTACAATGAGTTCAACTGTAACAACAAATACTGCTCCAAGTGCTAATCGTTTGACTGCACGCTATGACACAATTGATGGAAATGGTTCTCCAATTACTATATATGAAACTCAATCTGGTGGTGTAAGTACTTATTATACAATTAATAGTGGTGTGGCAACTGAATATACAGATGCAACTGTTATTGGCGCTTTAGGTAAAACTGTTGCACCAACAGCAGGTGGTACAACACAAACTCAATCAGTATTGAATACAACAACTGCAACAGTGAAAGAAGTAACTGACAAAGCTGTTACATATGGTGAAATTAAAACTCAACAAGATGCCGTAACTGTAAATGGTACTTTGAACAATAATGAAAACATTAATGTGAACGTTGGTACTGGCGCTCCAGTAGATGTAAATAACCAGTCTGTTGTAACAGGTATTATTGGAACTGATTCAAATAGTAATAATATCTATGGAACAACTGCTAAATCTAAAGTAACAGCTGCTGATGGTACTGTAACAGCAGATAATACTACTACTTTAACAGCTGATGGTATTGTTGTTGCAGATGTAGTATCAGGTAAATCAACAATTGTTAATGCAACAGGTATTACAACTGATACACTGATTGTTGGTGGTACAAATGTTAAAGATACATTAGATGCACACACAACTGCGATTGCAGGTTTGGATACTCGTGTGACAGCTAACGAAACAGCGATTACTAATCTTGATAACCGTGTAACAACAGAAGTTGGTCGTTTAGATGGACGTGTTGATGCAGTTGATGCTCGTGTAACAGCGAATGAAACAGCGATCACAACCCTTGATGGTCGTGTAACAACAGAAGTTAATCGTTTAGATGGTCGTATTGATACGGTTGCAGCAGATACTTTAGCTACTGCTAACACTTATACAGATACTAAAGTTGGAGCTGAAAAAACTGCTCGTGAAGCAGCTGATACTCAGATTCGTACTGACTTTGCAGCAGCAGATGCAGCGACTTTAACTTCTGCTAAAGGTTATACAGACACTAAAGTTGGTGCAGAAGAAACAGCCCGTAAAGCAGAAGATGCAAAAATCCGTACTGACTTCACAGCAGCAGATGCTCAAATTCGTACTGATTTCGCAGCAGCCGATACAGCAACTTTAAATTCTGCTAAAGGTTATACAGACACTAAAGCAACATCTACTCTAGCATCTGCAAATACTTACACAGATACTAAAGCGGCTGAAACATTATCAGCGGCAAATGCTTATACCAACACCCGTGTAGATCAGTTAAACAGCCGTGTTGATGATGTACAAAAAACAGCATACCGTGGTATCGCAATTGCGTTGGCTGCACAACAAGCTGTACCTAGCATTCAACCAGGTCAAGTTGCTGTATTTGGTGGTGTAGGTCACTATGAGGGTGAAACTGCTGGCTCTATCGGTGTGGTAACTGCTTTCACTGACCGTATCTCTGCAAGTGGTGCCTTAGGTTTCGCTAGTGGTAATGAGTTTGGTGGACGTGTAGGTGTTGCTTACGTCTTTGGCGGTAAGTAATAGATGAGATAAGAATAATAATGAAGAAAACCTGAGATGGATGTGTACAAGATACAGGTTTTCTTCTCTTAGGTTATCACCTCTTGGGTTGTTCTTTTCAGCATGAAGAACAACCTTTTTTTGTATTTATTCAACCATCAGAACCAAAAGATAAAGAAATCATTTATGAATTGTCAATCAACAGTACTCCAAGGATAATAAGTACTGGTTAACTTATGGAAAACACTGCATGAAAATTGTCGCAGATGAAAATTTGGCGTTTACCGATTATTTCTTTGCGGAATTTGCAGAAATACAGCAAAAGGCAGGGCGTATACTGACCCATGCCGATGTACAGGATGCCGATGCACTTTTGGTTCGATCCGTGACCAAGGTCAACCATGATTTAATTGATCAAACTCAAATTAAATTTGTGGGCAGTGCCACCATTGGCACAGACCATCTCGATATTCCAGCTTTAGAACAACAGAACATCGCATGGAGCAATGCGGCAGGTTGCAATGCGCAGGCAGTTGCTGAATATGTCATTACCGCCTTACTGCATCTAAATATTGATTTATTGGAAAAAAATAAGGCGTTTACTTTAGCGATTGTTGGCTTGGGTAATGTTGGAAAACGGCTGGCAGTGATGGCGCAATTATTGGGCTGGAATGTGATTGGTTATGATCCTTATGTGCAACTCGCTGGCATTAAAAATGTATCCTTTCAGGAGCTGTTAAAACAGGCTGATGCGATCTCGATTCATGTGCCTCTAACCACATCTGGTGATTATCCAACACAGCATTTATTTGATGAAGCTGCATTGGCTGAAATGAAACCGTGCGCTATTTTGATAAATAGCGCACGTGGTCCAGTGATTCAACAATCAGCACTGATGGCAGATATTGAAAAGGCCAAACGTCAGGTTGTGCTGGATGTTTTTGAGTTTGAACCTGAAATTCCTCAAGAGCTTTTAGAAAGATTGGCTTTGGCAACGCCGCATATTGCGGGTTATAGTCTGGAGGGTAAGGCGAGAGGCACACAGATGATTTATGAGGCCTTTTGTCATACATTTGGCTATCAACCATCAAAACGGTTTGAAAGTCAGTTGCCAGCCGTTGAACAGTATTTTGAAAAGCAGGATTTAAAAGTCTCATTAAAGCAACATCTGGTCCAGATTTATAATATTACTGAGGATGATCAGCAGCTTCGTGCCTGTGTTCAGGCAGCTAAGGTAGAGCAGAAAGCTTTTGATTTACTCCGTAAGAACTACCCTTTGCGTCGTGAATGGGCTGCACATGGAGGGCCAAAGGCGTGAGTCAAGCGATGAAAACCTATCAACCCACCTGTTCCATTGAAGCCTTAAAAACACGTGCGGAGATGTACCAGAAAATTCGCCAGTTCTTTGCTGAGCGCAATGTGCTGGAAGTGGAAACGCCTATTTTATCCCAGGCAGGTGTAACCGATGTTCATTTGGCTTCTGTACAGGTGCAGCGTCATATACATGGAAAATTAAATATCCAATATTTGCAGACCTCGCCAGAATTCCCCATGAAACGTTTGCTGGCCAGTGGCAGTGGGCCGATCTACCAAATCTGTAAAGTTTTCCGTGATGATGAGCATGGACGTAAACACAACAGTGAATTTACCATGCTGGAATGGTATCGACCTGGACTGGATTTAAAGGCGTTGATGCATGAAACCGCAGACTTGCTGGAAATCTGTCTGATGCATCGTTTTGGTGAAATTCGTCCCATTATTCTCAGCTATAAACATGCTTTTCAGGATCGTCTGGATATTAATCCCTTGCAGGCAACACTGAAGCAACTCAAAGACACAGCCCATCGGGTTGGACTTAACCTTGACTTGGGAGATGATCGTTTAGGCTATATAGATCTGTTGTTTTCCCATTTTGTTGAGCCGAGTCTGGGTTTTGATGCCCCCGTTTTCTTGACTGATTTTCCACCTGAGATGGCATCGTTGGCAAAAGTTAAACAGGATGAGGATGGAGAGCAGGTCGCAGCGCGTTTCGAGGTTTATATCGAGGGGCTTGAACTGGCCAATGCCTATGATGAACTTCTGGATGCGGATGTACTGGCTTCCCGTTTTGAAGCGGATAATACAGAACGTGCCAAGCAGGGATTACCTGTGATTCCGATAGATCAGCATTTACTGGCAGCCTTGCCCAATATGCCTGAATGTTCAGGCATTGCGCTCGGTATAGACCGTTTATTGATGGTGGCAATGAATCAGGTCAAGATTGATCAGGTCATTGCATTTCCAGCTGAAATTGCTTAATGATTGATGTATCAAATACTTTTATGAAAATTGCATTAGTAACTGAACCAGTTCACCCTGGCGGTGGGTCTTGGTTTTCTTAAAAATGGATTGCAGATGTTTCTTAACAGTATCTGCCTGAATCTCATATGAAAGTGCAATTTCCTTGGTGGTTTTACCCTCCAGTAGCTGTTCGCAAATTTTATGCTCAACAGGGGTAAACATAAAAAGCTGGGTACAGATTTCCTTTTGATATTTTGGCTTGTGTTTGAGCCCTGAAAAAGTTGCCAGTAAAACTGGGCGCAATCCAAAAATCTTATGGGTTTTTTCTGGGCTAAGTAAATCCAGGGTCAGGAATAAATGGTGGTCCAGCATCATGATCTTGGTTCTTTCCGAATAGGCGAGGTCATGGCTGTTTTTATAGTTGCGTTCGAGTTCCATTAATTTATGGTTAAACACCATTTGGTTATCTTCATGGCTGAATGTGAAACGGCGTTGTCTGGTTTGAATATGATGATTATTTGCCAGTAAATGTTTGGCCTCTGGATTCATCTCCAGAATATCGCCATTTAAGTTAATGATTGCAATGGGCTGCTTCATCTTTTGAATCAGCTGTGATCCCAGCAGGGTCATAGTGGAATATTCAAAATGATGGCGATATTGCTGCATCTTTTGCTGCAACAGGGGCAAGATTTCATAAACTGGCTGGAGTTCGGCACAGCCAAGGGGGCCACGACTAAAACTGGTGAGGAATGAGAGAATCACGCAGACTTTATGATCATAAATCACCTGAATTGCCGAGCAGAAGCGTAGATCTAAAGGTTGTAGCACCTGCTGGTAGACCTGTGTCTGGGTAATCTCATGCTCCTCAAAATGTTCTGTACAATGCATCCAGCCATTTAATGGTGCTGACGATAACTTTCTTAAACGTGGATCATCATCAATTTCCAGACGAATTTGTTTTAGGGCTGCTTGTTCTAATTGGTTGGAATCAAAATTTACGCCGTGATGAATACTAAAGGATAGGGCCTCAACTTCAAGGTCAATTGCCAGAATTTGGGAAGCCTGTACATTAAAATGATGATTCAGTTGTTCCAGAAAAATAATCCAGTCATCAGCACACTGAACCTTGTTTAAGATCCCCATAACAGTGCTCTGCTGGATTGGATTCATTTAAAAACCCTATTAAAATGAATAAAGTATATTTTCTATATTTTATATGGGTTTTGGCTAAATAAAATCGGGTTCTGAGGGAATTGTGATTTTTTGTGCAATTATCTGACGAAATGAGATGTGATGAATAAAAGCCCCAAATATGGGGCCAGTCCTGAATATTTATTAAAATGGTAATTTGGTGAGCTGGTTGAGAAAATGCGGAATCACCCGTGGTTCCAGCAAAATGGTGACCACCACACCATAGGCTGCTCCCCAGAGATGGGCGCTATGGTTAATGTTGCTATTACCCCGTTTACCAGACCAGATGCTGTAAGCAACATATAAAACTGCAAAGATAATGGCAGGCACAGGAATAAAAAAGACAAAAATCAGGTTCCAGGGCTGAAATAAAATATAGGCAAACAAGACCGCTGAAACTGCGCCAGAGGCCCCTAAACTTGCCCAGTGCACATCATGACGGTGCTTTAGGTAGCTGGGTAGAATAGCAAAGACCAGTCCACCCAGATAAAACAGCACAAAGCCCATGTCAAAAAAGAATTGGCGATAAAAGCTTTCAATAATATTGCCAAAGAAAAACAGCGTGATCATGTTGAACAGTAAATGTGCTCCATCGGCATGGATAAAACCATGAGTGATGAAACGGTCATATTGTCCACGCTGCATGGCGGGTGGCCAGAAAATCAGGCGGTTCATGACGGCCTGATTGGAAAATGCCAACAGGGAAATTGCAATGGTAATAATGATGAGTGTCACAGTGTGACTAAAGGGTAGATGTAACATAAAAATTTTAGATTGATCAGTGTCTAGGCAATAATGCCATTAAAAAGTGAATAAACAATCATCTTGCATATAATTCCTACAAAAATGGTTGATTTTTTTTAAATCCCCTCCATCTTCGGTTAATATAACGACATCAGCTTGAGGATTATTGTTATGTCGACTGAGAACACCAACACTGCTGTCGCAGAAGAAATTCCAAACCTTTTGATTACTCCCTCTGCACAAGAGTATTTAAGTGATTTATTAACAAAGCAAAATACTCCAGGAATTGGCGTTCGAGTTTTTGTAGAACATCCAGGTACACCACGTGCCGAATGTTGTATGGCCTATAGTGCACCTGAAGAAGTGGTGCCAACTGACTATAAGCAGGATTACCCTGACTTTCCAGCTTATATCGATGCGCCATCTATACCATATCTGCTTGATGCCGTGATTGACTACAACAAAGACCGTTTTGGTGGTCAATTAACATTCCGTGCGCCTAACTCGAAAGTACCTCGTGTAGGGCCAGATGCGTCAATTGAAGAACGGATCACCTATGTGCTGCAATCTGAGATTAATCCTGGATTGGAAGGGCATGGCGGTAACTGTAGCCTGGTTGAGGTACAGAATGATCCTGAACATGGTTTAACCGCTGTGTTGAAATTTGGTGGCGGTTGCCAGGGTTGTTCAGCGATTGATGTGACTTTAAAACAGGGTGTGGAAACCACCTTGAGACAGCATGTTCCTGAGTTGCAGCGTGTGGTTGACCAAACCGACCATACTCAGGCTGAGGGCGCATATTTCAAGTAATAAAGCTGGAAATATACAGTAGTTTTTAAAAGCCCTATCAAGGGCTTTTTTATTTTTAGATAAAAAATAACCATATTTCTTCTTGTTTCATAACAGGATACAATAAATCAAAAGAGGATTTATAAATAATAATAATTATCATTTTTATTGTGTTTTATTTATTTTTTGTTAGAATTCCCATGAATTTTTAAGAAATTATTAAGATTTATCTGATTCAGGTGTGACTATGTCCAATAAAATATCCCATCAATCATTACTTACCCTCTCAATTCTCAGTGGCATGATGGCGTATGCCCATGCGGCAGAAAGCCAACAAAATAAAGGTGAACTTTCAAATAATCATGCGGCAGTTCAGCTGGAAAAAATTGTGGTTACGGCAAGCGGGTTTGAACAGGATATTAAAAAGGCTGCGGCTTCCATTTCAGTATTGACTCAGGAAGAAATCAATAAAAAGGCCTACCGTGATGTAACGGATGCCTTAAAGGATGTTCCAGGTGTGGTGGTCACAGGTGGTGGCAGTTCAAGCGACATCAGTATCCGTGGAATGGGCAGTGCCTATACCGTGATTATGGTCGATGGCAAAAAAATCAATACACGTTCAGTCCGCCCAAATAGTGACAATTCTGGGATTGAACAGGGCTGGTTGCCAAATATTGGCGCAATCGAGCGTATTGAAGTGATTCGTGGCCCAATGTCTGGCTTGTATGGTTCAGATGCAATGGGTGGGGTGATCAACATCATTACCAAGAAAACAGGCAATGAATGGCAGGGATCAATCAAGCTGGATACCACATTGCAGGAAGATTCCAGATCAGGAAATATGTATCAATCCAATGTCTATCTTTCAGGGCCCCTGATCGCCAACTTATTGTCGTTCAAGGCCAATGGATTATTTTCACAGCGTGAAGAAGATGAAATCTATGGCGGATATAACAAGCAAAAAATTCGTGCAGGTGGAGCGGCATTAAGTTTGACACCAAATGATGACCATACCGTTGAGATGGAATATCAGCGTTCGATCCAGAACCGTGATGCAACTGTGGGGAAAACCATTTCACCTGTGCAAACAGGTAGAAATCCACCCGTCAATTCATTAACGGATTATTACCGTACTGAATACAACCTGACTCATCGTGGGCAGATTGGTGCAGTGGAAACCCATTCCTATATCCAGCGTGAAGAAAATGACAATCCATCACGCAATATGGAAGCGGTCAACACCACATTTAATACATTGAACAAGATTAACCTGAATCAGCACAGCCTGAGTTTTGGTGGCATGTATTTAAAGGAAGAGTTGGATGATAAAGGCAACCAGTTAAGTCTTGGTGGTGCGACACCAATTTCAAGTCTGGATCGTTATAGCTGGGCATTGTTTGCTGAAGATGCATGGAATATTGTCGATGACTTTACCTTGACCAGTTCACTTCGTTTGGACAAGGATGAGAAGTTTGGTGATCACTGGAGTCCTAAAGTCTATGGCGTTTGGGGCTTAAATGATCACTGGGTAATCAAGGGTGGCGTATCGACAGGTTATAAGACACCAGCACTACGTGCAACAGTTGCAGAGTGGGGACAGGCAACAGGTGGTGGTCAGAGCAAGGGTGTGATTGTGGGTAATCCTGAGCTTAAACCTGAAAAAAGCATAAACTATGAAGTGTCATTCAACTGGGATAACCTCGATAACCTGAATGCGGGACTGACCCTGTTTAATAGTGAATTTAAGGACAAGATTACTGAAATCAGAACCTGTCAGGGTGCTTCTGGGTCACTGAGTTGTGATTGGTTGGGTGAAAAGTTTGACTTTGTTAGCCTGCGGGAAAATGTGGATAAAGCCAATATGCGTGGTGCGGAAGCAACATTGGGCTGGAAAGTCTTGCCAAATGTGAACCTGAGTGCAAACTATACCTTTACCGATACAGAGCAAAAGAGTGGTGTGAATAAAGGCAAGCCTTTAAATGAAATGCCAAAACATATGTTCAATACCACCGCAGACTGGGAAATCAGTGACCAGTTTTCTAGCTGGGGACGTGTCAACTATCGCAGTAAGACATCGGATTATTTAAGCCGTACCGCGATGGCGAAAGGCAAGCCAGCCTATACCCTGGTTGATGTAGGGTTAAACTATAAGCCTACCCAGAATATCGCGATTGCCGCAGGCGTTTATAACCTGTTTGATAAAGAGATTGATACAGAAACTTATAGTTATGTTCTGGATGGTCGTCGTTATAACTTGGGTGTGACTTACAGTTTTTAAATATGACCTGAGTTCGATTCAAATATTTTCTAACTTATTGAAAAAAATTATCTTGATGGAGTCTTGCCGAGTTCTCAGCCAATTTCAGGATCAGCCTGCGGCTAGCCCTACTTTTCTTTCGGGAAAAGTAGGCAAAACCATTGTCATCCGCAAAACTCGTTGACTATCGTCAGCCAGTTTAATAAATCGCAGAAACGGCACGCTATTAATAAAGTCCTGCCTCAAACAATTGCGGATGACGTTTCCGAGTACCATATTTCATCGAAGATTTTATATTAAAATCAAGTTAAATATAAATTGTTATTGAGCAAGGCACATCATGCGCCTTGTTTTATCAGAATTTCAGAAACCTGTTCTGAATAATAAAATTTTTCTAAATAGGTGCGGGCACGTTGTCTTAAATAACCTGTTTGAATCACTTGCTGTAACACAGGTGTCAGTAAATCACTCAATTCATTTTCAATCAGGGTTTCATCAATATTCAGATCGCGGAGTAATAAATCAAATGTGCGTTCCTGATTACGCGCATACCACGCATAGACGCCATCATGGACCTGCTGTTTTAAATAATCTGTTTGACGGATATGATCCCAGATTTCATGTCCCATTCCCACAGTTTGGGGTAGGTCTTGTACCTCAACATAGTTGCGTAAGACTGATAAGGGCATAACCTTAATTTTATGCCAAATGTTGGCCTGGAAATGGTACAGCTTGTCATCATTAAAGTGCTGGTTTAACACCCGTTCACTCATCTGGCTGATCTTCAATATATTTTTTTGTAGGTAATGACCAATGGTGTCATTCAGGTTGGAATCGGTCACCGTTTCCAAA
The DNA here is from genome assembly GCF_029845285.1 of Acinetobacter sp. GD03645. Lineage (NCBI taxonomy): Bacteria > Pseudomonadati > Pseudomonadota > Gammaproteobacteria > Moraxellales > Moraxellaceae > Acinetobacter > Acinetobacter sp. GD03645. The sequence goes on from NZ_JAOCLL010000003.1 coordinate 9,786, forward strand.
ACTGATTTGCCCATTTTCATGAAATGCCCAACGCCTGGCACACGTTTGGACATCACTGAATTGTCCAGATAATCCTGAATGGAGTGTTGAATCAGTTGGGTAATCAGGGCAGAAAAGGCAGGATTATCGACAATGGTTTTAATCAGGCGCTGGCGATGGCCACTTTTACCTGCGACATATTGCGCAATTGAGTCAATGGTTAAAACAGGAATCACATCTTCAATGTTGGTTTGATCATTGCGTGGATGAATCAGGGCAAAGCGGATATGTTCTGCAATTTGTTCAATCAGAAATGAACTGGCAGGTGTATTCAGGATTTGTTTCTCAATCAGTTTAAAGATTTGTTCAAATGACCAGATATGCTGGAGTTGCTGTAAGCGCAACCAATGATAGAACTGTTTAAACTCATGTTGAATGGTTTCGGCCTGTGTAAACTCTTGATCCAGAAAATCAAGTTGTGCGTCAATCAGTTGTTCTATCATTGGATGTTTAGGCATAGGATTTTATAACTTTAAGTTTATGGAGTTGGCGCAGTTACAGGTTTTTGTGACTGAATCTTGCTCAGGAATGGTAAATATTGCTGAACCACCAATTGGTCTGCCTCCAGAATAGGCATATGGCCCACATTATCCAGAATGACAGGTGTCTGGGCATTTTTTAGCAGTGATTTTAACTCAGGTGCAACCTCAACATTGATAATTTTATCCTGCTTGCCCCATAAAATCAGTGTTGGTGCATCAATGGATCTTGCCAATAAAGCAAATGAATCTGGCGTATATAACTTATTGAGAGCAATTAACTGATCTACCATTTTCTGGGTTTGTTCAACCTGACCAATCATCATTTTTTCCTGTGCCTGAGCAATCTCTTTTGGAATAAATGGTGGGGTAAACATGGCTTGTTGCATTAAATAATTAAAATCGCCTTTTTTGCTGACAATCATGTTCTTGATCTGGTTTGGATCTTTTAAATATGGCGTGGTTGCAGCCTTATATACGCCCGCAGCATCAATTAAAAACAGGCTTTTGGTTTCAAATGGATATTGCCCTGCATAGAGCATGGCAATTGAACCACCAAGTGAGTGACCTGCAATATGTGCTGGGCTGGTTAGGTTGGCTGCCTCAACAAAACGGCGTAACTTTTCAGTGACGTTTGGAACGGAATAGTCAAAATCTTTAGGAACCTGTGTTTCACCGCTGGCTGGCAAGTCTGGGATGATCACATGGTAGTTGGCGGTTAAGGCCCGTGCCACACGGTTCCAGTTGTCACGGCTGCCCGCCAAGCCATGAATTAAAATCACGATCGGTTTTCCAGCTTGACCACCCTCACTATATGACCAGGTGATATCGCCGACTTTTAAGGTTTTGGTCTGTAAACCTGCCCATGCACGTTCCTGTTGCAGCACATTCTGGAAGCTCATTTCTATTTCGGCTGCCTGTGTTGAGCTGATTGCGATGGTCGCCAAGCTGCATGAAATTAAAGCTGCGGTTAAGGTCTTGCGAAAGGAGATGGAAAAAAGACGCTTCATCATGATTTGTTCTATCCTTGATCTATTTTTAAACCCATTGATTATTGGGGAAGATATTAGGGGAGTCATTTGCATAATCTACAGATGTATGGAAATTCTTGCCAATGAAATCATTCGTTTTTCGCTATTTTCCTGATTAAAAGACAGGCTGGTATTTAGATGGATTCTATTTTTGTCAGTGACTTTCAAACAGGCGCACATTAAACTGTTGGCTCATGTCAATCATAGATGGATGCACGCATGCTCACTGCTAAAGAAGCCCTGGAACGTTTAAAAGTTGGTAATGCTCGTTTTGTGAAAGGTGAGGCAACCTCACAGAATCACCTGTCTCACCAGGAACGTGCTGCATTGGCAGGAAGTCAAAACCCATTTGCAATTGTTTTAGGATGTTCAGATTCACGTGTCCCTGCGGAAATGGTGTTTGATCAGGGCTTGGGTGACTTATTTGTGATTCGTGTTGCAGGCAATATCGTTGCGCCGTCACAGGTAGGAAGTGTTGAGTTTGCGGCAGAGCGATATGACTGTGCCGTGGTGGTGGTGCTGGGGCATAGCCATTGTGGTGCGATTCAGGCCACCATTGATACCTTGATGCATCCAGAGCAGCCGCCATCGTCTAACCTGATGTCGATTGTGAATCGGGTTCGTCCATCGGTTGAGATTTTGATGCAAACCGAACTCAAAGGTGATTTGAAAAAGCTGTCTGCCCATGCGGTTCGTTCCAATGTATTTGCATCAGTGAATCAGTTGCGTCATGGTTCTGCTGTGCTAGAACAGTTGATTGAGAAAGGCAAGCTGATTGTGGTCGGTGCTGAATACTCATTGGAAACAGGCGAAGTCACTTTTTTTGATTTCTAAGGATCAGGGCGAGTTTTAACTCGCCCTATTCAGTTTGCTGCAAGCTTAAACTTTATTTTTGATTGAATTAAAATAAATGCCAAGGCGATAAAAGAACAGAAAACATATGAACATCATCACGGTAACTGAGCCACTTTTGGCTGACTGGCTGCAATTAAGAATCTTACTCTGGCCTGAATCTGAAGATGCGCATTTAGTAGAAATGCAGCAGCTACTTGGACAAATACATACGCTACAATTATTAGCTTATTCCGATCAGCAACAAGCGATTGCCATGCTGGAAGCTTCTATTCGATACGAATATGTAAATGGCACGCAAACGTCACCTGTAGCTTTTCTTGAAGGCATTTATGTCTTGCCTGAATATCGACGCTCAAGTATAGCCACCGCTTTGGTGCAACAGGTAGAACAATGGGCAAAGCAATTTGCATGTACAGAATTTGCTTCAGATGCTGCGATTGATAATACGATCAGTCATGCCATGCATCGCGCGCTGGGTTTTCAGGAAACTGAACGTGTGGTGTATTTTAAGAAAAATATCAGTTGAAATTTTTTATTGAGTCAAAGGCACGGTTTATAACGCGCCTTTGATATAAGGATAAGCCAGATTTAGCATGATCGGTTGTGCCTTGGCATTGGGATGGATCTGGTCATTCTGAATCAAAGTCTTGTTGCCTGCTACACCATCTAAAAAGAAAGGTAGTAATTTCACCTTATACTGTTGGCTTACAATTTTATAATTATTTTCAAAAGCGTTGCTATACGCAGTTCCATAATTCGGTGGTATTTTCATACCAAACAGTAAAACAGTGGCTTTCTGTTTTTGACTCAGTTGTACCAATTGGGCGAGATTTTTTTGAATCATCTGTGGTGGTTGCCCACGCAATCCATCATTGCCGCCCAGTTCAATGACAACAACTTCTGGTTTATAGGTTTGCAATAATTTAGGCAGTCGCGCCAATGCACCACTGGTGGTTTCGCCACTGACACTTGCATTGACCACCCTGTGCTGTTTCGGATACTGTTGGTCTAAACGTTGCTGTAACAGATTTACCCAACCTTGTTTGGCATCTATGCCATAACCTGCGCTCAGGCTATCACCCAAAATTAAAATGGTCTTGGCTGAAACCAGTGTTGGTATCACACAAAGGGTCATGATTCCAAGTATTTTAGGGACTGACCAAATAAGCTTAGATTTTTGCATTGCACTTAAAATTTGTCCTAAAGGATACGTGACATCATGCCACAACCAATTATTTCTGCCCGAAAAGTTACACAAAATATTCAGATTCACCAGCAAAGTTTAACCATTTTAAAAGACATTGATTTGGACATTTATCAGGGTGAACAGATTGCCATAACAGGGCGTTCAGGTTCAGGGAAATCGACTTTACTGGGTATTTTGGCAACGCTGGATCGACCAAGTTCAGGAGAATTGGTGGTGTGTGGGCAAGCGGTTCACACGTTAACGGAAGAGCAGCGCGCACAGGTACGACTGGAAAATATTGGTTTTGTGTTTCAGGCATTCCAGCTTTTACCACAACTGAGTGCGCTGGAAAATGTGATGTTGCCGTTGCGTTTGCAACCTGATTTTAACTTTAGACAGGCTGAGCAAAAAGCACTGGCATGGCTGGAACGAGTTGGGCTGGTTCGTCAGGCACAGCAAACCCCGAAAGTTTTGTCAGGTGGTGAGCAGCAACGTGTGGCAATTGCCCGTGCTTTAATTGCCGAGCCTAAAATTATCTTTGCTGACGAACCGACAGGCAATCTGGATGGACAGACGGCAGAAGAAGTTGAGCAACTGCTATTTGATCTAAATAGAGAATTAGGTACAACTTTGGTGCTGGTCACCCATGACCAGAATCTGGCGGCCTTGTGTCAGCGTCATGTCAAACTGTTTGATGGTCAGATTCAGGAAATCGTCAAGGCTGGGGAGGGAATATGAATTCAATTCTCAAGCCATTATTACTGCAAAGTTTTCGTACAGGTGGGTTGTATTTACTGATTATTGCCCTGTCTTTGGCGATTAGTGCCACTACCGCATTAAAATTTAGTAATAGTCAGGTCCAGAATGCGGTGGCATTACAGGCTGCGGAAATGCTGGGTGCTGATCTGGTGATGACGGATAATGATCCTATACAAACTCAATGGGTACAACAGGCACAAAAGCTGAATTTACAACAGGCACCTGTGACAGTATTTGGCTCAATGGCGCATACCCAAGACCAGTTTGTGATGGTCAATGTCAAGGCAGTGGATGAGCATTTTCCATTACGTGGCAAACTGGAAATTCAGCCTAAAGCACAATCTATTCAACAAGGTCAGGTGTGGTTAAGTCCCCGTGCCATGGATTTATTGCATACTCAACTGGGGGATCGGGTTGCGATTGCCGATGGGCAGTTTACCGTAACAGGCGTGATTGAGCATGATTCCAATCAGGAGCTGGGATTTTCAGGTTTTTCACCGACGGTCATCATTCATCAGGCAGATATTGCCAAAACCAATGCCGTTCAGGTCGGTAGCCGTATTGAATATCGTCTGCTTATGGCAGGTCAGCCTGAACAGATCAAAGCCTTTAAGAAAATCTTTAAGCAGCAAAAAAATCAGTTACATTCTGAACAGCAGCAAGACCAGCAGTTCGAGAATAATGAACAAACTTCACTCAAGCTTAGGGATGCCAATCAATCCAATACGCGCTTGATGAAACCGATTGAAAATCTGGATACATTCCTGCAACTTGCCAATTTATTGACCATTTTGCTGTGTGGCATTGCCATCGCATTGACCAGCCAGCGTTATGTACAGCAAAATCAGGATCATATTGCCTTGATGCGTTGTCTAGGGGCGAGTAAGCGTCAGATTTTATTTGCCTATGTCGCTTTACTTGGCATTGTTAGTGTTATCTCCATTGTACTTGGTAGCCTGATTGGGATTGGTTTGGGCTACAGTTTATTGCAGTTGATGCTGCAACTGATTCCACAATTGCAACTGAGTTTTGCTGTAACCGATCTCTTGCTGGCTTTGCCTGTGGCGATTTTTACCAGTGTGATGGTGCTGATTGGTTTTATCCTGCCTAGTATCTGGGAATTGTTAAATACGCCACCGATTCGGGTCATCCGCCAACAGGAACGTTCGCGTAAATCCTATTTCGCCATGTTTGCAGTGGGCGTGATGAGTTTGAGCATTTTTAGCTTGGTATTGAGCGATAATCTGCAACTCAGCCTATTGGTCTTGGCTGCAATTTTAATTCTTTGTGCTGTGCTTTATGCCGTAATTTGGTTGATGTTAAAAGCCATTAAACAATTGAAGCATCCAATTTCGGCTTATGTGCGGATTCCGCATCAGACGGCCTTACAGGTCACTGCGCTGGCTTTGGGATTAAGTCTGATTACTGTACTCAGTGTGCTCAGAACGGATCTATTACAGCGCTGGCAACAGCAACTCCCTGAGGGTACGCCCAATCAGTTTGTTTATGGTTTACCACCTTTTGATATGCCACAGTTGAAGCAGCAACTTGAACAAAATCACTGGCAATCGACACCACTTTATCCAAATATTCGGGGACGTTTAATTGCAAAAAATGGGCAGGCCTTTACGCCTGAGCTGGTCAAGCAAAATAACTCCTTGCGTCGGGAACTGAATCTGACGCAGGCTACAGAATATCCGAAAGATAATGTGATTACCGAGGGTAATCCGAAATTTAGCCAAGTGGGGCAGGTGTCAGTAGAAGCCAAACTGGCAAATGAATTAGGCATTAAAGTTGGTGATCGTCTTGATTTTAGCTTACCCGAGGGAACTTTACAGGCAACCGTAATTAACCTGCGTTCAGTGGAGTGGGAAAGTTTTAGCCCGAACTTTTTCTTTATCTTTTCACCGCAAAGCATGGATGAAAATGCAGGCAGCTATCTGGGCAGTTTTTATGTACCGCCAGCAGATCAGCCCAAAATGGTGCAACTGATTCAGCAATTTTCTAACACCGTATTTATTGATGTCGGGCGGATTCTGGATGAAGTCAAACGTCTGGTGGATGTATTGGTACAGATCATTACCGTATTAGCATTGTTGGTTGGACTGTCTGGTGTGTTGGTATTGATTGCCTGCCTCAATGTGCTGATGGATGAACGTCGTAAGGAAGTAGCGTTATTACGCTCTTTTGGCAGTGGTAAAAACAGGCTAAAACAGATGTTAAGTCTGGAAATTGGTTTTATTGGCTTATTGGCGGGAGTGGTGGCCTGTTTGTTTGCCGAGGTGATCAGTGCAATTGCCAGTTATAAGATGCAAATGGCGATTCAGTGGCATCCTGCGATCTGGCTGATTTTACCGTTAAGCATGATGCTGATTTGTATGTTGATTGGTCGTTATCGCCTCAGTTATTTATGCGATATTCCACCGTTGCAAAGTTTAAGGGAAATGAATCAGTCTTGATGAAAGAAAGGCTTTAAAATGAGGGATTCCAAGAATCCCTTAATTTGTGATGCTAATAGTAATTGAGTGTCCTGTTTTAGAAACCATTGTCACTAAAGCATCTAATGTAAATTTCGATATTTTTGCATTGATTGCATCGGATAAGCGAGGGCGACTAATACCTAATATTTCAGCAGCTTCTTCTTGCTTGAAATGATTTTCTTGTACCCAATCAGCAACAACTTTGGTTAAAGCTAATTTTGCATTGGCTAAAGCATCTGCTTCTTTTTTTAAATTTCCAGCATCTTCTAAGCCTAAATCTGCAAAAATATTGTCTGTTGGTTGAGTGATATGGCGAATTTGTGTATCAATCTTGCTCATATTGTTCCTCCAATAACGCAATTTCTTTATAACGTGCTTTGATAATCTCAACATCTGGTTTGGCTGTTTGTTGTGTTTTTTTCTGAAAAGAATGGAGTATGTAAATTGCATGTCTGAATTTTGCAACGTATACAACTCGATATGCGCCAGATGAATCTTTATATTTAAGTTCAATGACTCCTGTGCCCCAATTGGGAATAGGTTTCCATTGAGCAGGTTCAGTGCCATGCTGAATTGCGTGAAGTTCAAAACCAAAATGTTTTTTCACGTCGGCTGGAAATTCTTTTAAATCATCTAAAGATGATCCAATCCAGTAAATGGGCTTTTCAGGTTGTGGTTGAGTCATGTATAAAATTTTATACATCTATGGGTAAGTATGCAATAGTTATATCATCATGGAGATGTTGTAGGGGCAGATGGCAACCTGCCATCTATATAAATAATCACAATTAATTCAACTGATTCTGCCTTAAAATCTCATTCCATAATGGATCAAGCCCTGTACTTAATTCAGTGCAATAGCCATAAAAAGCAGCCAGTAATAAAGTACCTACCACTAAGGCAAACATTTGAACCAAAGCGGGTTTCTGTATTTTTTCACCCAAGAACCATATAGCTGCCAGTAAAGCACCCATGATCATGCCGCCAATATGTGCTGCATTATTAATCCCTGCCACGGTAAAACCAAACACAAGGTTAATTGCCATCACCATCAATAAGGATTTTTTATCCAGCCAAAAACGTTGCTGGGGCAAAGGTGGAAACAGTGAAATAACAGTGAGTGCTGCACCCAGTCCCATCACTGCTCCAGACGCGCCTGCACTGATATGTGGAATGAGGGACGATTGTAGTCCCGCAAGGCGATCAAAATGTTGTAATAATTCATAGCCATCACGAATGCTGAGATAGCTGGAAAGCACACTCCCCATGAGGCCTGCCAGCACATACATTCCGATATAATACATTCGACCAAACAACTGTTCTGCCACGCTGCCAAAAATGTACAGTGCCCACATATTCAGCATCAGGTGAATCAAACCAAAATGAAAAAACATGCTGGTAAATAAACGTTCAGGCTGCCCAAGAAATGTAAGTGGGGTAAAATCTGCACCCCAGGCAATTGCATCCACAGGCGCTGGGTCGGTAATATTCACCCCTGAAACAATTTGCCAGCCAAATAATCCGACATTCACTGCAATCAGTACCCCAGTAAACCACCATGCCTGTATCTGTAATTTTTGATTATTGATCTGTGGTGGTGTCATTTCAGTCATAGGTTTAAGCAAGTGATTGATGTAAAAATAGCTTAGCATGAATATATCCTACAAAATATCAACGGTATTTACGGCATTTGTTGATATTTTGCAGAACAGATGTCCCAAGGAGTGATGCACTTTAATGAAAGCCTTTTTAGCGCGCGCGCTCATGTTGATTATTGGTCTGGTATTGTTAATCCAGCTCTGGATTTTTAGCAGTCTGGTGTGGTGGCGTACCCATCCTGTTGAAACCACCATGTTTATGCGTTGGGATTATCTGACTGACTTTAAGCCAATCAAGCAGCAATGGCGTGATTATGATGATATTAGCGATAATTTTAAGCATGCGATTCTAGCGGCTGAGGATGCCAAGTTTATCCATCATCATGGCTTTGACATTGAGGGTATTCAGGATGCTTTGGAACGAAATAATGAAAAGGGCAAAATTGTGGCGGGTGGCTCCACCATTTCACAGCAACTGTCAAAGAACCTGTTTCTCTACAATAAACGTTCCTTTATCCGAAAAGGGCAGGAAGTGGTCGCGACATGGATGATGGAGCGAATGTGGTCAAAACGCCGTATTCTGGAAGTGTATATGAACTCGGTGGAGTTTGGACAAAATATCTATGGGGTTGAGGCGGCAGCACAGTTTTATTATGGTAAAAGTTCAAAAAGCCTGACCCGTGAACAGGCTGCTTTTCTTGCTGCATTATTACCTAACCCAAAATATTATCAGGATCATAGGGATGACCGAAAACTTCAGTACCGTAAAAGAAGCATCCTGAAATATATGAATGCAACCCAGATTCCAGAGTAAGCCCATCTTAAAGTGTGATGAAGTGAAAAAAGCCCAATATTTTTGGGCTTTTTTACCAAATTGAAATAATTTTGCAGCATACTTAAACCATGTCTTGATCAATGATAAATCAACAAGGTTTGGTATGAATACGGCAGTGGCTCCAACGACCCCAATAGAATACAGCTATAATGACCGCTATATTAATCGTGAACTTTCGATTCTCGATTTCCATCTGCGCGTTTTGGAACAGGCAGTTGATCCACTTCATCCATTATTGGAGCGGATGAATTTCTTGTTGATTTTTTCCCGTAACCTTGATGAGTTTTTTGAAATTCGTGTTGCAGGAATGATGGAACAATTGACGCTGGGCAATGAAAGCCGTAGTCCAGATGGTTTAACACCGAAACAGGTGCTTGATCAGATTTCTAAAACTGCACATGCTGCCATTGAACGTCAATACCGTATCCTGAATGAACAAATCCTGCCGAAGTTACGTGAGGAAGATATTTGTTTCTTACGCCGTGGTGAATTAACTCCTGCACAGTCGGCATGGATTAAAAAGTATTTTCAGGAACAGGTCGCACCTGTTTTAACACCAATCAGCCTTGATCCTGCACATCCATTCCCACGTTTGGTTAATAAAAGCCTGAACTTTATCGTGACACTAGAGGGTAAGGATGCCTTTGGCCGTCAGATTGACTTGGCGGTTGTGCCTGCACCACGTTCTTTACCGCGTGTGGTGCGTTTACCTGATGAATTGACAGGTGGTAAAGAGCATCATGTGATGTTGTCCGCAATCATCCATGAGCATGTGTCTGACCTGTTCCCTGGTATGACCGCAACAGGCTGTTATCAATTCCGTGTCACCCGTAATGCGGACTTGGCCTTGAATGAAGATGTAGAGGATTTGGCAAAGGCATTAAAAGGTGAATTAAGTTCACGCCGTTTTGGTCGGGCGGTTCGTCTGGAAGTGACTCACAACTGTCCAAAACATATTTATGAATATTTGTTGGATGAATTTGATCTGAATGAAGAACAACTGTACCGAGTCGATGGCCCAGTCAATCTGGCACGGTTGCTTTCCAACTTTAAACGCCCGCACTTGCGTTATGATTCGCATACACCTGTGATTCCAAAAGTCTTTAAAAAGACTGAAAGTATTTTTTCTGCCATGCAAAGACAGGATATTTTGCTGCATCATCCATTTGAGTCCTTTGCACCTGTGATTCAATTGCTTCGTGAAGCTGCACGTGATCCACAAGTATTGGCAATTAAACAAACGCTGTACCGTAGTGGTGCGGATTCGGAAATTGTACAGGTTTTGGCAGAAGCAGCGCGTAATGGTAAAGAGGTGACAGCTGTCATTGAGTTGCGTGCCCGTTTTGATGAAGAATCAAATATTGAAGTGGCCAATGTGCTGCAAGAGGCAGGGGCTGTCGTGGTTTACGGCATTGTCGGTTATAAAACCCATGCCAAAATGATTCTGGTGGTGCGCCGTGAAAACAACAAGCTGGTGCGTTATGTACATTTGGGAACAGGGAACTACCATGCCACCAATGCGCGTATTTATACCGATTATGGTTTGATGACCACGGATAAAGATATCTGCGAAGACGTACACCGTATCTTTCAGGAATTGACAGGAATGGGCAAAATGGCGAAGCCGAAAAAGCTTCTACATGCGCCCTTTACCTTGCATGCACAATTGATCAATTATATTGATGAAGAAATTGCCAATGCCAAAGCAGGGAAATCTGCGCAAATTATTGTCAAGGTCAATGCCTTAACCGAAGTGCAACTGATCAATAAACTGTATGAGGCTTCTCAGGCGGGCGTACAGATTGATTTAATTATTCGCTCAATTTGCTGCCTGCGTCCAGGTTTGCCAAATCTGTCTGAGAATATTCGTGTCCGTTCAATAGTCGGGCGTTTCCTTGAACATACCCGTGTTTATTATTTTAGCAATAATGGCAATCCACGTATTTATTGCTCAAGTGCAGACTGGATGGATCGCAACCTGTTTAATCGTGTTGAGGCATGTTTCCCAATTGAAGACCCAGCATCAAAAAAACGTATTTATCAACTTGGTTTACTTAATTATCTCAAGGATAATCAACAGGCATGGTTGTTACAGGGTGATGGTGTGTGGGAACGAGCCAAACCTGCCGCTGGTGAAGAACCTCATAATGCACAGCAGACTTTGCTGGATGCAATTAAATAATGGATAGTGTTGTTCCAGCATACCATTTTGGTGTGCTGGAACATTCTGCAATTAAACAGGTAAGCAGGCTTTTAAACAGGTTCTTCCAGCCTCGGATTGAACCGTAAGATGTCCACCCAGACGTTCCAGACGTGTTTGCATACTTCTTAGCCCAACACTCATTCCTGCATTCTGAACCGCTTCTACATCAAAGCCAATACCATTATCTTCAATGTCCAGTACCAGTTGCCCATTGGAGAAAAACAGGGTGCATTTTACCGATGTTGCCTGACTATGTTTCAGGATATTGGTCAGGGCTTCTTCTGCGACCCGAAGCAATGTTAAACACACCAGCGGAGTTGGCTGTTTTTGCCATGATTCAGGAAAAGACCATTTTGTTGTGATGTCCAGCTCATCAAACAGTTGGGTGAAACGATGCCTTAAGGGCGCTCCCCATAAACTTGGCGTATCGGGCACTTTGGCACCTGTACTTGAACCACTGTCAATCACCTGCCGCAAATCGTCCCTTAGTATTTTGAGCATGGATAAAAACTGTTGATTGCTGAGATTGGCCTGACTTTGATCGACTGTGACCATTGATCGGACGAGGGAACCACCCAAACCGTCATGTAAATCATGGGAAAGTTGTAAACGCTCCTGTAGTTTTGCATTGTCCAGTTCAAGCTGATGTTGGGTATTGAGTGAAAGTGTCAACTCATTTTGGGCTTCAAGAATATTTTGTTTGAGTGTCTGGTTAAAGTTTTCAATTGCTCTTAAATTTTTGGCTAAACGTAACGCTAAAATAATTGCAATCAATAATGTAGTTAAAGGTGCAGTATAAGGCATCCAAATAAAACCATCGACTTGATTAAGTAAAAATAAAGCATCATGAATACTTACAATGATAAAAAATATAAATACAAAAGCAAGTAAATAGGCTTCCAATAATTTGGAACGATAGGCGATCCATTGATAGCTGATAAAGTTCAGTAATAAAATCAGTACGCCAAGAAAAAAAGTTGTAGGGATAAAATTATATAGGGCTGGATCTGGTAGCACGATTGCCATACTGCTTGCAATCAACAACAGCAATAATAATATTTTTTCTAAATGTGGAAATTTTTGCTGTGCCAAACGCCATGCATAAAAACAGGAAAAAATACTATACGCAAAAAAACAAACCACACTAATACGGGCAATCTGTAAGGTGGTTAAACCAAATGGAGCATCTAACAGTACCATATTGGTCATCACCAAACTCCACGCACCTGTGGTTAATGCAAACCAACCGAATAACTGGTCTTTGCGATGGAACATCCATATCAGAAGTGCAATAGTACTGAGTGCTAAAGAAAAAATGAGATTAAAGAACATTAATACACGTTGCTGATTCCAAAAGGTCTGAAATTTAGGCATAACCTGGTCGGCTGTTCCCAATACGACATTTCCGACTCCAGAACCTTGGGTCATTACACCAACGACCCGAATCCAGAAAATATTTTCACCCTGTTTGAGACTGGATGCAGGCATATTCCAGTAGCGGGGCATGTTCCAGCTACGGGATAGAGGTTCAACCAGAGAGCGATCTTGCCAAACTAAATCATCATTCAGATAAAGCTGTCCCGCCATATTGATATTGCTGATTACTAGAGTTATTGGTAATGGATTAAGCTGAGAACATTGATAGTTCCATTTCACCTGATACCACACATTTCCCGAATAACCTTTCCAGTGTGATTCAATTAAATCAGGAAATCGCCTAATTTTAATCCAGCCTGTCGTTGGACGCTGAACCCCATCCTGTCCAGTTGCTTTTGCTACCTGTATCGATTGGATGCTTGCTATACATTGGGAATGATCTGATAATGAAAGCCCAGCAAAAACATTTTGCCCTGACAAGAGTAGCCCGCACAACCATAGAGATTTGATAAAAAAATTTATAAAATACCCATTGAGCGTGCTGTATTGATAGCCTTTGACCTGCTGCTGACCGAAAGCTTTCGGTAAATATGTTTGATATGACATTCGATGGTATATTTTGATAAGTGAAGAAAATCTGCGATTTCTCGATTGGTCATTCCCTGAGCAACCAGTTGCAGGATTTCAAATTCCCGAGTAGAGAGTAAATTATTTTGTTCTGCTGTAGTCACATCTTTTACTTTTTGCTCAAATGGAATTTTTGACAGAATTTGTTGGGCAATAAACGGATCTATGGGTGCTCCACCACGTAATATGCTACGAATCGACAAGGTGATTTCGAAATCATCCCGTTCTTTTAAAAGATAACCCGTTGCGCCCGCCTGTATGGCTTTTAAAATAGTTTCCTGTGTACTCCATGCCGAGATGACCAAAACAGGTGAGACCTCATCGGTATGTCTTAAGTTTTCTATAAAATCAATACCATTGCCATCGGGTAAACCGAGGTCAACCAGTGAAAAGGAAATCGGGTACTGTTTAAGCATCTCTATTGCCTGAGATAAGGTCTGGGCAAAAATAAGGGCGTCTTCTGCATAGCCAATTTCAAACAGTATTCTTTTTAAACGCTGTTGCATGATTGCATCATCTTCCAGAATAAAGACAGGTACAGGCAAGATCAACTCAGTTTGAGATACATGAACCATAATAAGACTTAAAAAGTGATTCCCAGTTTCTAGCATAGGCAGAATACAGGGTTTTGGCTATCACTGTAATTTGGTATTTTAGGTTTTATTTTGACAAAATTTGTCATTTTGAGCGCATTTATTTCCCATAAAATTTTCAGTGATTACCTATATAATCTTTGTTCAAAATTAATTACCATTTAGTAAAAATACCAGTTTTCAGTGATAGACGAAGTTATTTGGGATTCGTTAAATTATTCTTTCTTTGTTGTATGGTTGGGAAAGATATAAATAATTAAGATTTAAAAGGATTTTATAAAGATGGCTGAATTAAAAAGCTATTTTTAAGGATTACTTAATACTGGGGGAGTAATAAGTAAAGAATGGAAGTTCTATATTATTTCTACAGGATTGCAGATCAATATATTGGCATTTTAGGGGAAAATACAATGTCTGATCAGTTGAGAATCATGGATCGTATCATGGTTTGCTATAAACCTTATTTGGGGCAGCAAAATCGTTGTTCTTTAAATTTTAAAAACTGGAATTTACCTAAGGCAGGTAAACTAAAATTTAAGATTGTTGTACCTGATGGATGTTCGTTGCCACATTTTAACTTAAGGCAGGAAAGAATTGTTGGTTCTGATCAGGTGCTTTATGAAGATCTTTGGGATGGTAAGGAAATTGACCTAAATGATAAAAAAATGAGGCAAGGAAAGCGAAAGGTATATGTTGAAACAGTTAATCCATTTCATAAGATTAGTTATATGATGTTGCAGGAAAAGAATAAACTTAGGGAATTCAGGGAAATCTTACAATATGAAATTATTGTATATATTGAACATTAAGTATTAAATTTAATTCATATAAATAATTTCTATAATTTTAATTTATCTTTTATTGTTTTGACGGGAAACTTTAATATAAAAATTATTTCCTTTCTAAATTCTAATTTTTAGTGATAGAGAATTTACTGTAGATATTTTAATCTCTTTACTTTTTTTATAAGCTTTATTTATAAACCCGTCTACTCAGGATGAACCTAATGTTAGATCAATTTAGGTTGATAGAAAGTATAACAATTTCTTATATTTTATAGCGGCAAAGGAAATAGATGTTTCGCTAATTTTATGTATTGGAATATCCTCAAAAAGGGGAAATTGAAATTCAAAAATTATTTTACCAAACGGATGTCTATAGTTATATGCAGAAAGTGGCTGAATGCTTTAACTATCAAGGTGCTATGTGACTAATTCACTCACCATTGATGGCGCATTTACCAAGGAAGAAAGTTCGGGTGGTGTAGGCGTTGGTTTTGGTTGGTAAAATTTAAAGCATAAAGTGGAACACCCGTTCAATTGAACGGGTTTTTTTAATTGAAACGTTTTAATGGGTCTTCATTTCCAACACCAATTGATTAATCAGGTCGGCTGCTTCCAGTTCCCGAATCTGTCCCACATTCATGCCAGCCCAGAATGCACCATAACTAGGATCATTGTGCTGACTGGCAACACTGATCAATTGTTTGGTTAAGTCATAGGTATATGGATACTCAGGTAATGCTGGACGGTTGGGTGCATCAATCTGGGTGTGCCATGTGCCTAGCAATCCACGGGCTGGACGACCTGATAAACTGGCACTGAGCTGGGTAATATTTTGGCTGAATAATGCCTTGCGATAAGCTGCATTGGCATTTGAGCTCCTGCACTGTACAAAAGCTGTTCCCAGTTGCGCGGCGGAGGCACCTTGCTTAAACATCAATTTGGCCTGGTCACCATTCATGATTCCACCAGCAGCCACCACTGGACATTTGCAGTGCCTGCTAATCAACTGAACCAAATGACTGGTTCGAATTGATGCATCAAAGTGCTTGTTAAAAATACCACGGTGTCCGCCAGCCTCAATACCCTGTGCAATAATAATTTCGATTCCTGCCGCCTCAATCTGCTGTGCCTCAATCAGGTTGGTGGCAGAAACCATGGTGACAATCCCTGCATCTTTGAGTGCCTTAATCTGGTGAGAATGGGGAATACCAAAATGAAAACTCACAGCTTTGGGACTTGTTTCCAGAACCACATTTAAAAAATCATCATTGTCTAAAAAACTTGGATAAATACAGCGTAATTCGGACGGTGGCTCAGCACCAAACTTGGCAAATTGAGGTCGTATATATTCAATCCATTGTTGGGCCTTTTGCTGGTCAAGTCGTTCAGGTTGGTGACAAAAGAAATTGACCTGAAACGGTTTATCCGTAAGTGCCTGTGTTTTTAAAATCTCAGATTTTGCCGTTTCTGGCGTATTTGCCCCCAATCCCAAAGAACCAAACGCGCCTTGGTTGGAAACTTCAGCGGCCAGTTCAGGCGTTGATACACCTGCCATAGGTGCAAGAAAAATAGGGTGTTTTATTTCTAGTAATTCTAGGATTGACATCATTATATTCTCACTTTGCTTTTAGTCACCATAACGCAAAAACAAAAACGCTTGCAAATAATAACCAGTATTTAATTATTGAATATACATAATATTTATTCCTGAAAAAATAATGGTTTTAAATGGTTGAGACATTAAATAAAGACCCCACCCAACTTGAGAAAGCCATGGCTAAAATGCCCCATAACATAATGCGCAAACTGCCTTTTAGCATTGAGGTATGCGCAAAATAGCTGGAAAGTGCACCCAACAGCCCTAGTGAAATAATGCCTGTCACTAGAACAGCATAGGCGATAAAAGTGTCTGGACTGAGCAGGATGGCCAGCATGGGGAGGGCGGCGCCGCATGAAAAGGAGGCGGCAGAAGAAAGTGCTGCCTGAACAGGATTGGCGGCGGTATTTTCATGAATGCCAATTTCATCTCGGGCGTGTGCACCCAGCGCATCATGTTCAGTCAACTGTTTGGCAACTTCATGCGCCAGTTCAGGATTTAAGCCACGTGAAATATAAATCTGGGTAAGTTCGCCAAGTTCCGCAAGGGGATTCTTTTCAAGCTCTCTGGCCTCAAAACGCAGGTCTGACTTTTCAATATCCTCCTGCGACTTAACGGAAATATATTCTCCAGCAGCCATTGAGGTTGCCCCAGAGATCAGTCCTGCAATACAGGTAATCAATAGGGTATGTGAACTGGCACCACTGGCAGCCATGCCCATAATCAAGCTGGTCACGGAGATGATGCCATCATTTGCACCAAGCACGGCGGCACGTAACCAGCCTGAGCGTTGTATGACATGAGGTTCTGCATGATGGGAAAAAGACATAATTCGGCTCTTATAAAAATAATGAAACAAGTCTCAAGTCCATTATGAAAAATCATTTTTATGAAAATTTTATCAATGATTCATCCACTTAACTTAGCTATAAAATAACTTATTTTAACGATAAGATAACGGGGGACTTCGTTATAATATGTGAATGGTTTAACATTTTTATTTAGATGAAATTAACTTTTCATGACTCACCCTGTTGCTATTTTTAGTTGAGATATTAGATGAACCATTCGAAAAAAAAGCGTATTCATCATTCATTCTTGATCTTGGCCCTCGCTTTCTCAGCCCAGCAGGCGATGAGTGCTGAACCTGATTTTGTTAAAGAGGGTGATGCCGCCTATAAACCAGGCAATCCTATTTATGACCGTTGGGATCAGTTCTATAAAATTGAACAGAGCCAGCCAGAAAATGCTGAAAAAATCCTGATTGAACTTGGGCAACTGACTCCACAGGACATAAAGGTCTGGAAAAGCCTGACCTATTTGCAGATTCGTTTGAACAAGCAAAATGAGGCGATTCAGAGCGTCCGCAAGGCTGAACAGCTTGCACCGCAGGACGATCAGCTTAAGCTACAGGAAGCCTATTTGCTCAATCAACAAAAAAGAAATCAGGATGCATTGGAGATTTTCCAAAACTTGTCCAGCTCCTCAGATGCGGAAATTGCGGCTAAATCCCAGCAGGCTGTACAAAACCTGAGTGGTGCAGTGGTGAAGCCAATCTTTAAGGATATTTATTTTGCGCCATCCTATGAGTCCCGTTATGACGACTTTATTTTTCCATTAAAAATGCGCTATGGAAGAAATCTGGATAATGGTCGGGCACAGGTTTATGGGTTTTTAAACCTGAACCGTGACACAAAATCAAAGGGTGGGGTACGTCCAGAAATTATTGATGAGAATGCGGTTACGGTGGGTGTGGGAGCCAATTACCAACCTTGGGAAACACTACCCATTCGGGCATATTTGGAAGTTGGTGGGAGCTATGACCTGATTGACCGTAATCGGGATAAATTTCGTGAAAGCGTGGTGGGTGGTCTTGCAGGCTATCAGGAATGGTATGCCAATCCCCCGATGGAGCAGAGTAAGGTTTGGAATGATTATTTTACCGACCTGTATGGCAATGTTGCCAGTTATTCCCGTGAAGACTATAACGTGATTGCTGACCTGAGATTGCGTTCAGGCTTTAATCTTTACCGTGGTGAAACAGGTACGGTGCAGGCCTATGGCAAACTACATGGCTTGGCTGATTCCAAAAATGAAAATTACAACAATTTATTTGAATATGGTGCGGGCATCGCATGGCAACCATTTAACTATGCTCCAGTCAAGCTGCGTGTAGAACGTCTATATGGACACTATTTTAATGGTGGTCTGGATGATGGTAAGGACAGTTATAACAATACACGTACTGAACTGGTGTTTTATAAGGATTTCTAAGCATGAAAAAACTGATTTCGATTGTCTTTGGTACACGTCCAGAGCTAATTAAGCTCGCTCCAGTGATTCTATTGGCGCAACAGGATGACCGTTTTAATGTTGAAGTGATTTTTACAGGGCAACACGATGAACTGGTGCGTGACGCGATTGAGTTCTTCAATATCAAAATTGATCAACGTTTAAAAATGATGAATGCTGGACAGAGCCTAAATCAGTTACTCATTCAAGGGTTAGGTCAACTGGAAAATATCTTTACTGATGGTCAGCAGCGTGATGCAATCATCATTCAGGGGGATACCACCACCGTGCTTGCCGCTGGGCTGGTGGCATTTTCCATGAAAATTCCTGTGGCGCATGTCGAGGCGGGTCTGCGTTCTTTTGATCTGGACCATCCATTCCCTGAGGAGGGAAATCGTCAGCTGGTTTCCAGAATTACCCGATGGCATTTTGCGCCCACTACACAATCCAGACAGAACTTGCTGGAGGAACATATTGCTGATGATGCCATTACCGTAACAGGTAATACCGTTGTTGATGCCGTCTATTTAGGGCGGGAACTGATTCAACAGCAAGCGACACAGCACAATTATCTGCAACAGCATGGTTTAGCTTTTCCAGCCAATGCGCGGGTGGTGTTGATTACGGCGCATCGTCGGGAGAATTTTGGCGAGGGTATCCAGAATATCTGTAATGCGGTGGAACATTTGGCGAAAAAATATCCAGATGTTCATTTTGTCTGGCCTGTGCATTTAAATCCAGCGGTACACGATGTAGTGCATGCCCAATTTGTCGATCACGCTCAGGTACATCTGGTGAAACCACTTGATTATCCAAGTTTACTGGCTGTGATTGACCGTGCCGAGTTTATCCTGACGGACTCTGGTGGTTTGCAGGAAGAAAGCCCATCATTCCATAAACCTGTGTTGATCTTACGTGACACCACTGAGCGACCAGAGGTGGTGCAAGTGGGAGCGGGTATTTTGGTGGGCACAGATCAGGGCAAGATTATTGTAGAATCAGAAAAATTGCTTTCAGATCAGGCTCATTATGCTGCGATGGCAAATGTTGAGAATCCATTTGGTGATGGTCAGGCATCACAACGGATTCTGGATGTGATTGCACAATCCTCATAGGAAAATTAAATATAAGGCCTAGGGGCGAACTGTGTTCGCCTTTATCTATTCAGTGCGGTGAGCCGTAATGCAGCCGATACCACAATGCAACACTGTAAACGTTAAAACGGTTCATATAATGGGGACCATCAAAAATATAAACTTTTTCGCCCTCATAAGCTTTCAACTGCTGGATGATTTCCCAGGGATAGGCTGGGCGAAAGGTCCCTTTTGAGGTTGGGCGAAAGGCTTCCAAAACAATAATGATGTGGTCTTCGCCAAATTCCTGCTGAAGTTGATTCAGTATTTTTCGTGCCTGCTGGGGTGAGCGTGTACCCACGCCAACCCCATCCTGAAAAAACACACCTGTATCTTCGGGTAGCCAGCTTTTAAGCCACATATCTATATGTTCAGGTGTTGTCTCTCCACTATAAATACTGATCCACATTGGTTTAGGCAGGCTTTCAATTGTCTGGGCAAGTCGATGTACACCTAACCATGTGGGGTCGGCCTCAACAGGAAAGTAGTAACCTTTTAGGGAAACGGGCTGGGCCTTGCTGATAATCGATTGCGATTCCTTACCGAGACGTAACACCTCAGCACGGGCTGTTCTTTCATTATATTCACCCGCCAAACCGAGAATAATATGTTGTGCCCATGCGTTTTGACTGAGCTGTTTCAGGTTGATGTTTCTTTCCCATTTGCTAAAACCTGTGTCATGGTCAAACCATGCCTTTGACTGCACCACTGACCATTGCGGGATAAAAGTCGAAACACCCAGCAGGTGCCAATTGCCTGAGGGTGGGGTGCTGGCCAAGTCAGGTTGCCAGAAAATACCTTCAATCTGGGGAGGCTGCACTTCTGACTGCATCAGGTGAATGCAACCTCCTAAAAACAACAAGGCTGATAATATTATAAGTGTTGTTCTAATCCGCCTTCTTCTGATCATGAGGTCGTTTGCGCCAGTACCAAAGCAAAATTGCCACAATCATGATAGCAGAGATTATAACGATCAGTATAAAGAAAGAAGATTGCTGTACCAGAGGCGCTTTTTGGTTGCCAATAATAATTTTTTGCAGCGTAAAGATCTGCCCATTTTCTGCCACTAGAATTTTACTGACATTATTCGGAATATTCGGTTGAACCTTGTCCCAAAGTCTGGTGAAGTTTTGCGCACCTTCAACCGAATCGGTAATCACATCGAAACGCTGGTTGTGGACATTGACCAGAAAACCACGTGCAGCCGCAGGTGCATAAATAATGTCGGGATGCATGAGAATCTGTTGACGGTAGATATTCGGATTTACCCGAATATTCAGGACTTCTGGTTTGGAACTGTCAAATTTAACCAGATTCAATGGAACAGGGTCATTGGTCATCAGCATCTTTTTCGCAGCCTGACTGATGGCGATCGCCATTTCCAGGCTGCCTGGATTGCCGTCAATTGCAATGGTTGGGTGGGTGGCAAAGCTCATGGACAGGGAGGCCACCCCATTCTTGATTTTATGCGGCAGTTTCACCGTCGATTTCTTGGTGTCAATCCATAAAGAACCTTTGGCGGTAGGCAAACACTGGGAGTTGACAATCACCGAGTTTTCCAGCTTCATGCTAAAGGTGGTATTGTCAGAAATGGTTTTGGCAAAGTAGTTAAACTGTCGGTTGACTGGGTCTGATTCCAACTCCGCCGTTTTCAGGCTGCCTGCAAGACCACCATCAATCCAGGTGGTGATATTGGAACCCTCCAGTAAGCCACTTTGAACCCGCAAGGCAATCTGGCCCTGTAAAATATCAGTGGGTTGCCAAACTGCTGGGAAGTTTAGAAACAGGTTCTTGTCCGCCTGATTGAGCCTGAAATCCTCAATACCCAAGTCTGCAAGGGTTTTGATCTGTTTTAGTTTTGCCCAGTTCGGTGCAGCTAGTTTATTAGGAAGAAATGTGGCCGATGTGTCGAGCTGTTTTAGATACTCAGGATTGAGCAGACCATTAATGGCGGAAGCGAGCTTTTCAGGCTGGTCATATTGAATGCGCAGGGTTGGAATTTCATTTTGCGCGCTGATTTCCACCAAGGTGCCGTTTGGCAGTGGTGTGGCGGAACGGCTGATTTCAATAAAGAAGTTGGCTGCCTGATCCGCAGGTGCACTCTGTTCATACCATCGAATTGGTGTTACAGGTGTCCATGCGTTGATCAAACGACTCAGCATGGTGGCCTCAGCCATATTGGCTGAGTTGAACTTGAGCACACCCACAAAAGGCGTTGGACGTACAATCTGCGGATTAAATAAAGCATCGGGCAGGTCTTTTAACTTATAGACAGGTCGATGGCGTAGATAATCCATTTTTGAATTGGTTAAGTAAGTCACCTGATCAACATCCTCACTACAGAATGTTGTGCGGTCAGCAGCTGGTGAGGTCGGTGGTGAATACTGCTGTAAAATAAAGTCCAGACGGTGAAAGCCACTTTCGCTGGCTGGGATGTTAAAACTTAACTCGCCCGCACCATTCAGGGTGGTGTTATAGATCAGCTTGTCATCATATTTGACCAGCAAGGTGGTGAAGTGCTCGGTTGAGTATTCACTGCTAAAGCGGATGCTTTGCCACTCCGAACCTTTACCGACATAGAAGAAATGGGGCTCTATCGTATATTTATTGGATGTGTTGATGTTGTCAAAGGTCCATGTGTTCCATGTATCCGCAGAGCTCAACACTGGCAAAGAGAGGGTGGTGCTTGCCAAAAGAATACTGAGGATATGGTGGCGTAAGGTATTTTTCTTCATTTATTTTCTCTCTTTGCTACGTTCGGTTTTGTACCATTGCAGGGAGTTGCCTTGAATCTTATTTTTCAGCATGTCGTACGCCGCTTTAAAAACAATAAACAGGAAGATTTGGGAATAGGTGACATAGGATAAAACCGAGAAGAAATACAACTGGGGTTTGGCCCGTTCCAGTGAAAGCGTGAACCACATTTGCGCCACATATAGGCAGAACGACATTCCCCAAAGTAGGGTAAATGGACCTGCAACGCTAATCCCCGCAATACCTAGCAGACCCAGGGTTAAGGTAATGTGACTCCAGATCAGTGCGGGCACGAACAGGACGTAGCACATAATGTTGTTAAAGATTTCGATGCCAATAGGGAAAGGTTTTCTCAGTGCAATCGGCAGATACTTGCTGGTGACATAGAAATTGCCCTGGGTCCAGCGTGAACGCTGCTTGATAAATACACTCAATGAGGGAGGGTCTTGCTGCCAGCCCACTGCATACGGCACCCACTTAATCCGCTTTTGCCCCAGAAAAATCCTGAAGCTCATTTCAGTGTCATCCACCAGCGATTTTTCGTCAAAACCGCCCAGTGTTTCCAGCGCATCACGCCAAATGACGTAGTTGGTTCCCATCAGGGTGGAAAGCTCAAAACGTTGCCAGCGGCCACCCTGAAAAATCCACTGGAAGAAAATAAACTCAATCGCAATAAAGCGGGTCAGAATGCTGTCCCGCCAGTTCCGTGTCCTGACCTTGCCATTGACTGCAACCAGTTTTTTATCTGCCAGCAGGGTTTGGGCGAGTAGTCGAACGCAATTGGATTCTGGCGTGCTGTCAGCATCATAGACCACAATCAGTTCGCCCTTTGCATGCGGCAAGCCATTGTTTAAGGTTCGTGATTTGCCTTTGCCACCCATGCCTTTGGGCACATTGACAATCTTGATGCAGGGATAAATGGCCGCCATGCGTTCGGCAATTTCCAGTGTATTGTCCTTTGAACCATCATTGATCAGCAGCACTTCATAGGCATGTGCAGGATAGTCCTGCTGGGCAATGGCATGTAGGGTGTCTTCAATGACCACGCCCTCGTTATAGGCAGGAATCAGGACACTTAACACAGGCCATTGATCAGGAACAGGCATATTTTCCAGTTCCTTTGCCGCATTTTTTGAGTATTTCCATGCCTGAAAACTAAGCCATGCCCAAAATGCCTGGGGAATCCAGATGCCTAAAAAACCAAATAGGAAAAGAATGTCAATCGCGGGCATTTATTCTTCTCCTACGAATAATGGAAATGATTAAAAGGAAGAGTAAGAACCCACCAAGTAATAATGAAATCCATGAAATGGAACTACCAAAGGTGCTGAGTAAACTTGGATAATGTGCTGAAAAAATATAGTCCAGTGGAATTACCACCGTACTCATGGCAATCAGGAAATAACCAAAGAGATTGGTCTTTACCCGTTCTGGAGTACTTTGATAATCAGTGCCATTTATGCGCCAGGAAATCCCAAGGTGTGGATATTCAATATTGTTTACTGACATATCTGTCGGAGGATTAATGATGACCTGATAGCCTGAGCTTTGTACCGCATCGGTGGTGGCGCTATAGAAATAGTGTTGGTGGTGCTGAATGGCGCGGGCGGGAAGATCAAGGTCTCCCTCCTCATCACTCTGGACAATATAACTTCCTGCAGGCTGGGAAATCAGGTTTTCATCCCAGCCTGTCTGGATGATTGCCGCAAGTGGCCTTAACCCCAGGGCGGTGGAGAAAGTGGCCTTTGCGGCAAAATATTTGGAATGTTTCATCTGGTAGATGGCAACTGGAATGGCACCCTCATTGACCGCCTTTTTAATCCTGAAATAGTCCAGCAGACTGAAATATTCATTGGGGAGAATCACGCCTGGCTTGATGCCCTGATCGATCAGCAACCTGAAGCTTTCGGAGTTTAACTGGTCAGCGGTGAACACAGGCCACCAGGTGGGTGGCTGTGGAAATAACTGGGCAACCGCCTGCGAAGGCTGTATTTGGGTGGAGGCCTCATCATAACTACGTTCAATCTTGCAGTGGTAATACTGCTGGTAAAACTGTTGCAGCGTGGTGTCTGGAAAGTTCGATGTTGCGATGAGCATTCCACAAATATTGACAATCACTGACATCAAGTCACCCCCACAGTTGGAGGTAGGGATTCCTTATGGTGTTCAATCTGTAGCTTGAGTACGCTGAGGGCCTGCAATTCCTGTATAAACTGTGGGGGAGACTGATCATCCGTAGGTTTGGCCTCATGAATCACAATACTCCTGATTTCACTCAACTGTTCATTGATAAAGTGGTAAATCACGTTGTTATGGTCGGTGGAGAGAATGGCCATGATCTGGTTCTGGGTTTCTTTCCAGACATCCTCACCCAGCATTTCACGGATCAGCAGGGCATTGTTGATGTGGGTGGTGTAAACCGTATAGTGGTCTTTATGCGTGAGCTTTAACAGTTTTCTCAGTTCGACCTGAAAATGGTTGAGTGCCGTAAGCGGCAAAATATCATGCTGGTAATTGCGGTCGTAGCTCTGGATTGCCCGATAGGTTCTCAGCGCATTTTGGATATTATGGCGTATCGCACTCAGGAAGATGGGTGCCATTGGAATAACAAACAAAAGTAGCAACTGCCTTTCAATATAGGTTTGATTGGCGAGATCAAACGAGAAATAAACAGCCATACCCACAAACGCGACCAAACCCAGAATAAGTGCCATTCCAATATTCAGAAAAGCACCAGAGATCAGCAAAATCAGTAACAATATCCAGCTTCCACGATAGGTTGCTGGCAACCACTCGTATGCAACAATTCCCATGAATACTTGGGCTAAAATAATCCATAAGACGAGTGCTGGTGCAGGGTTCTTTTGCATGGGGCTTATAATTTTATTAAATCTGTTTTGTGACCAATGTAACATTATTGGATTATGGGTTCGTTAGGTTTTATGTTATTCCTTTTTAGAATTTAATTGCATAAACAGTAACATACAGTTTGTTCTGTCTATATTGATATGTTAAGAAATGGAACGGTTCCATTTCGGCAGTAGCCGTTAAATGATTATAAATATGTCTTAAAGGTCTCAATTGCCCGTGTGCGGCTGGTCTTTAAATCCACAATTGGGATAGGGTAATTCAAGTTTTGAATCCTAGGATTGGCATAAGGTTCATGTATGGTTTTTGCATCTAGATCAGTGAGTTCAGGCACCCATCGACGAATGTAGTCGCCGTTCGGGTCAAATTTTAATGATTGGCTGATTGGGTTGAATACCCGAAAATAGGGAACCGCATCAGTGCCTGTGGAGGCGCACCATTGCCAGCCACCATTGTTTGCCGCCAGGTCGCCATCAACCAAATGCTGCATAAACCATTGCTCACCTTTACGCCAGTCGATGAACAGGTTTTTGCTTAAAAACATGGCGCAGATCATCCGCACCCGATTATGCATCCAGCCTGTTGCCAGTAACTGACGCATGCCTGCATCCACAATTGGAATGCCTGTGTTTCCCTGTTGCCACTGTTCCAGCGCAATTGGGTCATCACGCCACGGGATATTCTGTGTTGAGGATTTAAAGGGAAGATGTTTGGAAACCTGCGGAAAATCAAACAGGATATGCTGATAAAACTCACGCCATAACAGCTCATCCAGCCACACCTGCTGGCTTTCAGACTGAATGACAAAATCACCATGTTGTTGCCTAAACAGTGCCTGAATACATTGGCGGATAGAGAGAATACCAATATTCAGGTAGGCTGAAAGTTGACTGGTGCCAACTTGTGCTGGGAAGTCTCGTGCTTGTTTATAGTTACTCAACCTTTCCTTTACAAACTCATCTAATAAATCTAAGGCGTATGTCTCTCCAACAGGCCAATGATCAATCATGTTTTGCTCAAGCATTGAGGCATAGGTTTGTTGTAGGGTGGTCAGGTTGGCTTGGTTAAAAAATGAGAAGTCCTCTGCAAGCGGTCGCTGAGCGTCAGGCAATGGGTAACATTGCGGCAACCCAAGTTGTAAACGCTGATAACAGGTTTTCTTGAATGCCCCAAAAACCTGATAAGGTAGGTTGGACTGATTGCGAATGGAACGCACAGGGAACATTGTACGATCATGAAACAGGAGTAGTTCTTTTTGCTGCTGGTTTAATACTTCCTGTACATCATGGTCACGCTTTAATTCATTTACGCCCAGTTCAATATTGGCATAGACATTGCCGATATTTATGCGCTGGATAAGGTCCGTAAAAAAATTACCCACATCTTTCCATAGAGGAATATGCTGGATGATTAATGGGATGTTAAGGGTAGCAAGCTGCTGTTTTAATTGTTGTAGCTGACGTAGATAAAACTCGATCTTGATGGGGGTATCGTCATGTTGTTGCCATTGTTCAGGTGACAGAATCACCAGTGCAATACACTGACCAGCCTGCGTTGCATGCCAAAGTGCAGCATGATCATGGATTCTAAGGTCCTGACGAAACCAGATTAGTTGATAGGCATGGGACATAGACAGAATATCAAGAGAAGAGAGTCCCATTGAAGTTAAGCGATTTTTCTATTTTATAAAAGTATCAGGCAATAAAAAAGCAAAGCCGAAGCTTTGCCTTAATCAATTCATTTAAAAATGAATTAGTGGTGGTGACCACCTGCACCGTGAACGTGGCCGTGATCAAGCTCTTCTTGAGATGCATCACGAATTTCAATGATTTCAACTTCAAAAGTCAGGTCTTGACCAGCAAGTGGGAAGTTTGCGTCAACGATCACGTTGTCGCCTTCAATGGCCTTAACCGTTACGATTTGAACGCCATCATCAGTTTGTGCTTGGAACTGCATACCAGGCTGGATATTGTCCACGCCTTGGAACATTTGAGCTGGAACTTCTTGAACTAAGTCTGGATTGTATTCACCATAACCTTCAGCAGCTGGAACATTTACAGTAAATTTTTCACCTACAGTTTTACCTGTAAGTGCATTTTCTAAACCAGGAATGATGTTGCCCGCACCGTGCAAATATGCAAGTGGTTCACCTTGAGATTGATCAAGTGTTTCACCCTCAGCGTTTGTTAAAGTGTAGTGGAATGAAACCACGTGGTTATTTGCAATAGCAGTCATGTTTTGAATCCATGTCATCAATAGTTTTAACTGTATATCATAAAGTGAAAAATAGCTTTTGTTGACTATTTTCCACTTTTTGAAACGATTTAGTTATAAATAGGAGCGAAATTTAAAATTTCAACTCAATAGAGTTTAATTTTTGGACGTACACGACGGGTCAGGAAATCTTTCACGGTCAACGCCCCAGCCTGGGTGTAGCCATGAATATTGGCCTGATGCAGTCGGTACAGGGAAACATACATGGTTTTGGCAATAAATCCCTGTACGCTAACATCACCAAGCAATTCACCCACCGCCTGATTACGGCTTAATGAAACCAGCGATCCCTTGTCGTTAAAGGTAAACATCGGTTGAGATGAGCCTGATAAACGGGCCGCCATTGCATCCACCAAGAACGTTGCCTGCTGGCTGGCAACCTGTGCGCGTGGGCCAAGCGGTGGTTGACGGGCATCCAACTGACAGTTGGCGCAGTCACCAAAGGCAAACACGTTTGGATCAGAATAGGTTTGCAGCGTTGCATAAACCATCAGTCGATTGATCTTGTCACGTTTAAAATCGGTTAATGCCTCCAAAACTTTGGGTGCCTTTACACCTGCCGCCCACACAGTAATATCGGAATGCAGCACATCACCATTGCTAAAGTAGACATTGGAGTCATCAACCTTTTGCACCTTATGCTCGGTCAGAATCTCAATGCCCATTTTCCTGAGTTGCTTGGCACTATGTGCTGCGGTTTTTTCATTCAGTGCAGGCAGGATACGGTCAGACGCTTCGATTAAGGTAATTTTGACCTGTTTCGGATCAATTTTCTTTAAGCCATAACGATAGAAATTTTTAGTGGTTTCGATCAGTTCTGCCGCCAGTTCCACACCTGTGGCGCCCGCACCTACAATACCGATGTTTAGGGCGCGTTCAGTGGAATGGTTTTGCGCCTCAATGTAGAGGTGAAATAAATCCTGCTGGAAAATATCCGCCTGTTGGCGACTGTCAAGGAAATGGCAATATTCACGTACTCCCTCTGTGCCAAAATCATTGGAGACTGAACCCACCGCAAGCACCAGGGTATCGTAACTCAGGCTTTGAATCAGTGGCGTGTGTTCTTTGGAAAGCTGGGGAGGAGAGATGGTAATCTGCTTTTGATCCTTGTTGACATCCAGCAGGGTGCCAAGCACGAACTCAAAATGGTGCTTTTCCGCGTGGGCAAAGTAATTGGTCTGTTCTTCGTGGGGATTGAGGGAGCCAGCAGCAATTTCGTGGAGCAGGGGTTTCCAGATGTGGGTGAGGTTTTGGTCAACCAGCGTAATTCTGGCTTTCTTTTTCCTACCAAAACGTTCACCCAGTTGGGTCGCAAGTTCCAAACCACCTGCGCCACCACCCACGATCACGATATGATGTAAGGTTTTGCTCATGATGAGCCTCATTATTTTTGTGAAAGGATGACTGGATTATGCCATCCTTGCATACAAGGCTGTATGGTAAATCTTGAGCAAAATAGTCTGTTTTTAACCTTGATTTAGTGGGTAGAGTTTGGCAGTCTTGGAAGAATCCTGTGTTGAAAATAACGAAAACAGGTTTGCAAACCAGATCATGACTTTCTGAAAAATACTTGCTTCCTCAATCTGCACATCATTTTCAATCTGTAAACTACGGATCAACTGGTTATTTTGGTAGATCGACACGGTTGCCAGATTCATGACCTGGGTTAAAGGTGCAGTCAAATGCTGTTCATTCAACTCAATGTTAATATGGGTATTGGTGGTTTGCAGTGGTTCAACGGTGCTGACCTGCTGGTTTGCATCAACCAGATGGATGCGCTGGGTCAACAAATCAAAACTATTCAGGTCAATTGGCGTTGCTTGGTCATATAAGGATGTAGTCACAATAGTTGGCTGCTTGGTTTCGACCTTAAACATTTTTAGGGTGGACTTGATCACAGGCAGTTCGGCAATCAGTCTCTGCTTTGGAATGACTTCCTCATCACGGGTATAGGTATAGGCCAGGTCCATCAGCTTGTGTGCGACTTCAGCACGTTTAACCGCACTCGGTGTACCCAATACAACCACGATCAAACGACGTTTATCAACGTGTGGATTAAAGGTCGGGCGTTCCGCAGTCAAGGCCAGATTATAGCCAGCAGCCTTGGTATAACCTGTTTTTAAACCGTCCGCCGTAGGGTCAAGCTTTAATGCAAAATTGGTGGCATGGTGAAAACGCTGGTTATAGCTAAAGCTTGGCATTTTTGAATAATGTAGGTATTCAGGGGTTTGCTTGACGATGGCCTTTGCCAGCAAGCCTAGATCTGCCGCAGTTGAATAATGGTCAGTCATGGTGATACCAGCAGGATTGCTGAAATGGGTATCTTTCATTCCCAAGGCCTGTGCTTCCCGATTCATGCGGGCAACAAACTCAGGCACACTGCCTGAAATCTTTTCGGCCAAGGTGACAGCGGCATCGTTGGCAGACATGACGATTAAGCCAGCAAGTAACTGATCAACCGAAATCTGCTCACCCTCTTTCAGATACATTTGCGATTCATCCCACATGACCATTTTAACCACAGGTGTCGCGGTCAGCACCTCTTCCTTACGCAGTTTTCCAGCTTCAATTTCCTTGAGGGTAATGTAGGCCACCATCATTTTGGTCAATGAGGCTGGGGCACGTTGTACGTGGCTATTATGTTCAGCAATGACCTGACCTGACTGGGCATCCATAATTGACCATGCCTGCGCTTCCACCGATTCAGGTGCGATATTCAGTAAATTGGCATGGGCGAGATGGGTACAGATGAAGCTAAACAACGTAAACAGGGAGAGGATAAATTTCACGTAAACACCTTGTGCTGCCGATCCAGTGGCATGGAATGCGAAAAAAGCATGCTATGACTTTTTTGTTGAAGAATCTAGCAATTTCTACAGACAATCAAGACATCTACGCATGACTTTGTAAAAAAATGCTAAGCTGTGTGAAGTGAGTCTTATTTTTACGATCTAAAGCTATGTTGCACTATCAAATTGAGTTCGACGATTATCGCCAACACCTTATTCATGTGACCCTGCGTTTCCTTGCCAATCCCAATCAGGAGCTATGGTTGCCGACCTGGATTCCAGGTAGCTACCTGATCCGTGAGTTCTCAAAACATATTGAATCGGTTCAGGCTTCTGATGAAGCAGGGCGTTTACTCAGCATTAAAAAAACCGAGAAAAACCGCTGGCGTTTGTTCAATAACGACCATGAATTGATTACGGTTGAGTATGATGTCTATGCCTATGATTTATCGGTGCGTGGGGCGTATGTTGATCAAACCCGTTTGTATGTCAATCCTGCCTGTGTCTGTTTAGGTCTGCAAGATCAGGAACAATCACCTTGTGAGGTTGAAATTTTCCTGCCTGATGAACTCAGGCATTTCCAGATTGCCACGGGACTGCCAAGTAAAAGTCTGGTCAAGGGACGCTTCACCTTAAAAGCAGACAATTATGACCAACTGATTGACAGTCCATTTGAGCTGGCTGAACAAAGCCGTTTTAGCTTTGAAGCCAATGGCATTCCGCATGAGTTTGTGATTTCAGGCAAGCACAATACCAATTTGGATCGTTTACACGCAGATATTGAGAAGATTTGTCAGGCTGAAATTAATCTGTTTGGTTCAGCACCATTTCAAAACTATACCTTTATGACCATGGCGACGGGCAATAGTTATGGTGGTCTGGAACATTGCAACAGTACCAGCCTGATCACGCCACGTGATGACTTGCCGAAAGCGAATGAAACACAGGAACCTTCCAAAGACTATCAACGTTTTCTGGGCTTATGTAGCCATGAATATTTCCATTCATGGCTGGTGAAATTTATACGTCCTGAAAATTTTGCCCATTATGATTTGCACAAAGAGGGGTACACCAGCTTACTTTGGATATTTGAAGGTTTTACTTCTTATTATGATGATCTGATTTTGTTGCGTAGTGGGGTGATTTCGCAGAAATCCTATCTGGATTTATTAAAGGCACAGATTGACCGCTATTTGCAGAATCCAGGACGTTCTGTTCAATCTGTTGCAGAATCGAGTTTTGATGCATGGATCAAGTTCTATCGTCAGGATGAAAACTCAAACAATGCAGGCACCAGTTACTACAACAAAGGCAGTCTGGTGGCGCTTTGTCTGGACTTAGGGCTGCGTTTGCGTGGTTCAAACCTTGATGCCTTGATGCGTCGTTTATACGAAAATACCCAGAAAGGTATTCAGGTCAATGAACGCACCATTTTTGAGTTATGTCATGAACTGACAGGGGATAACTGGGTTGAGCAAATCAATCATTTGGTCAATACCACAGATGAGTTGCCGCTGGATCAGCTTTTTCCTGAGTTTGGTTTAAGTTATGGACTTAAAAATGATAAGGCGCTGCCATTTGGTTTAAAAGTTGTGGATAAGGCTGAGGGTGTGGTGATTCAGCAAGTTCGCCGTGACAGTGCTGCTGCAAAAGCTGGATTGTCTGCCAATGATGTGATCCTTGCGATTGATGGCATTAAAGCATCAGAAAAGCTTCTGGCGAAATATGCAAAACAGCAGGGAACGTTTACGGTTTATGCTTTCCGCCGTGATGAGCTGTTGCAGTTTGAAATTTCGGGTGGAGAAAATGCACTGACCACCGTTGAGTTGAAAATTGAAGATCAGAATAAACTTGATCGTTGGTTGAAAGTTTAATCTACATGAAAAAGGCACTGTGAATCAGTGCCTTTTTTATGATTATCTAAAATGAATATCTGTAGAACCATAGAAATGGTCTGAATACAGGTGTGCTGTTCACCTTGCAAAGTGGCGTATTGCTAAAGTTGAGGGTTTGGCATTTAGATTGATTTTACCATGACCAAAGTCATATGTTATTCATTAAACTTTGTTAGTGTCGTACTCATACTAAGGCACTATGTTCATTTGTTTGCGAAATGGTAAATTTAAAGATCTAATTTAAGCTGAAACGGTTTTGTGTTTGAAAAGCCAAAACTTCATGTGAGGTGGCTAAACATGGCTGCAACTTTTATAGAGTTTTGTAGTATTTTTTTTCGAAATGTCGTTATCACTCGATATTGCGTTGACTGAGATGCGATGAGGGCCGATACTCTCAGGGTTTTATTTAAGCACATCGGTTCTCAAAGACTGGGCCAAAAGCTCAGTTCTTCACAACTAACATTTAACACAAGGGGCTATATATGGCTGGTGGAAAGTCAAAAATCATTTACACACTGACTGATGAGGCACCGCTACTGGCGACCTACTCTCTACTGCCGATCATTGAGACCTTTACTAAGCCAGCTGGCATCGAGATCGTTAAAAGCGACATCTCTGTAGCCGCGCGCGTGCTCGCAGAATTTTCGGACTACCTAAGCGGCGAGCAGAAAGTGACCAATAACCTTGCGGAGCTTGGACGTCTCACGCAGGATCCAGATACGAACATCATCAAACTTCCAAATATCAGTGCTTCGGTTGCCCAGTTGGTGGCATGCATCAAGGAACTTCAGTCAAAAGGTTATGCGATTCCTGATTATCCAGAGAATCCAGTGACTGAGGAAGAAAAGGCAATTAAAGACCGCTATGGTAAATGTCTCGGTTCAGCAGTAAACCCAGTGTTGCGTGAAGGGAACTCTGACCGCCGTGCGCCTGCTGCGGTAAAGAACTATGCCAGAAAGCACCCGCATTCAATGAGTGAATGGAAACAGTGGTCACAAACCCACGTTTCACACATGGAAGAGGGTGACTTCTATCATGGTGAAAAGTCGATGACACTGGATCATGCACGTAACGTGAAAATGGAATTGATCACCAAAACGGGTGAAACCATTGTCTTGAAGCCAAAAGTGGCGTTGCAGGATGGTGAAATCATCGACTCAATGTTCATGAGCAAAAAAGCGCTGTGTGAATTCTATGAGAAGCAACTGGAAGACTGCCGTGAAGCGGGCATCCTGTTCTCACTGCACGTAAAAGCGACCATGATGAAAGTGTCGCATCCAATCGTGTTTGGTCACTGTGTCAAAATCTACTATAAAGATGCATTTGAAAAACATGGCAAGTTATTTGACGAGTTGGGTATTAACGTCAATAACGGTATGGCAGGCCTGTATGAAAAGATCGCGACCTTGCCAACCTCGCTTCGTGAAGAAATCATTGAGGATTTACACGCCTGTCAGGAGCATCGTCCTCGTCTGGCAATGGTTGACTCTGCCAAGGGGATTGATAATTTCCACTCTCCAAATGACGTGATTGTCGATGCATCCATGCCTGCCATGATCCGCGGTGGTGGTAAAATGTGGGGTGCTGATGGCAAGCCTTACGACTGTAAAGCGGTGATGCCAGAATCAACTTTCGCACGTATCTATCAGGAAATGATTAATTTCTGTAAGTGGAATGGCAACTTTGACCCGAAAACTATGGGTACTGTGCCAAATGTGGGATTGATGGCACAAAAGGCGGAAGAATACGGTTCACACGACAAGACTTTCGAGATTCCAGAAGCGGGCATTGCCAACATCACTGACCTTGATACAGGTGAAGTGTTAATGACCCAGAATGTTGAGCAGGGTGATATCTGGCGTATGTGTCAGGTGAAAGATGCGCCGATTCGTGACTGGGTAAAACTTGCGGTGACACGTGCGCGTAACTCTGGCATGCCAGCGATTTTCTGGCTTGATCCATACCGTCCGCACGAAAATGAACTGATCAAGAAAGTCGAAAAATACCTGAAAGAGCATGATACCGATGGTCTGGATATCCAGATTATGTCTCAGGTGCGTGCAATGCGTTATACGCTGGAGCGTGTGGCGCGTGGTTTAGACACGATTTCCGTGACGGGTAATATCCTGCGTGATTACCTGACTGACTTGTTCCCAATTATGGAACTGGGTACTTCTGCGAAGATGTTATCTATCGTTCCGTTAATGGCTGGCGGTGGTATGTACGAAACAGGTGCGGGTGGTTCAGCACCAAAACACGTTCAGCAGTTGGTGGAAGAGAACCATTTGCGCTGGGATTCATTGGGTGAGTTCCTTGCGCTGGCTGTTTCTCTGGAAGAGCTTGGAATTAAAGAAGATAATGCGCGTGCAAAATTGCTTGCCAAGACTTTAGATCAGGCAACAGGCAAGTTACTGGATAACGACAAGTCTCCATCACGTCGTACAGGTGAGCTGGACAACCGTGGTAGCCATTTCTATTTGGCGCTGTACTGGGCTGAGGCGCTTGCTGCACAGGATGAAGATGCTGAGTTAAAGGCGCAGTTCACACCACTTGCGAAAGCATTGGCTGAGAATGAACAGAAGATTGTGGCTGAATTCTCTGAAGTACAGGGCAAAGCAGCTGACATTGGTGGCTACTATGCTGCTGATCCAGCAAAAGTGAATGCGGTGATGCGTCCAAGTGAAACATTCAATGCAGCGCTTGCAACTGTTTAAAAATCTAAGATACTTAGGGTCTGTTGACATTTCACCTTGCGAGCTTTCAGCTCTCATTGCGACAGAGGACATTTTTTAGATGATACAAGGCATGACTTATGAGATTTAGCCATTCTAAATGAATAAGGCATAACGCAGTAGCAGCAAAAAATGTCCCTGTCCCGTAGGGTTATGGCTAAAACTTCCCTAAACTTCGTTATGAAACTTGACAAGGGAGTTGCCATTGCCTGCGTTTCATGCCTTGTTTATGTCGTTTTAGCCGATAACGCAAGGCATGGCTGAAATATCAACAGACCCTACTTTGAATTGGTATTAATAAAAAGCTAGTGCCTTGGTACTAGCTTTTTTTATGGGGCTTTGAAGTGGGTTTTAATGACTAACCTAAGAAATATTAAATCTTAACGGCCATTACGATTACGGCCACGAGGCGCTTTGGTATTTGGACGTGTTGTACCATTGGTTTTACGACGTGGTTTTTCACTCTCATCCATTTGCCAGATGCGTTTAGTCCCTGACTTTTTCTTGTCACCATCCTTTTTATCACCCTCTTTCTTTTTATGCTGCATTGGCTTGCCGCCAGTACCACCTGGTTTTTTTACATAGGAACGAGAACGGTAAGGCTTATCTTCAGGCAGGTCTTTAAAATCTGGATAAAGCAGCGGTTCAATATCTGTTTGTTCACCTGGTTGCAAACCCAGACGTACTAAATCAATGGCACCAATCTTGGTACGAATCAGACGCAAAGTTGGAAAGCCAACCGCCGCTGTCATACGGCGTACCTGACGGTTACGCCCTTCACAAATCTGCAATTCAATCCAGCTGGTCGGAATATTGGCACGGTAGCGTACAGGTGGATCACGATCCCATAACCATTCTGGTTGATCCACCTTAATCGCCTTGGCAGGCAGAGTCATGCCATCTGCCAGTTCCACACCTTTACGAAGCTGTTCAAGCGCTTCCTCAGTGACATCACCATCCACCTGAGCCAGATAAGTCTTGTATTTCTTGTTCGCTGGATTGGTAATGTACTGGTTTAACCCGCCATGATCTGTCAGGAACATGAGCCCTTCCGAGTCAAGGTCAAGGCGACCTGCAAGACGCAAATCAGGATCGTGGATAAAATGGGAAAGCGTGAGATGGGCTTCATCCTCACGGAACTGTGACAGCACGTCAAAAGGTTTGTTAAATACGACAATTTTCATATAAAAATACTACTTTAAGAGTATGGGGTATTTGGTAAATGTATGCTTTTATTTTACTGAGAAATGTTATTATTTCTCATATAAATCTAAAAAGATACAAGATTGAATTACACTGAATCAGGAAGTAAAAAATCAAAGTATGCCATAAAAAACAAGGTATACATTAATCGCCAGCTACATGAGGGAGAACCTGTACAATGGGTTATCAGAAGATCGTGGTTCCTGCAGATGGTGACAAAATCACAGTTAATGCAGACCTGTCACTGAATGTTCCAAATCATCCTATCATTCCTTTCATTGAAGGTGATGGTATTGGTGTGGATATTACACCAGCAATGAAAGCAGTTGTAGATGCTGCTGTTCAAAAAGCTTACGGTGGCAAACGTTCGATCGAATGGATGGAAGTTTATTGCGGCGAAAAAGCCGACAGAATTTATGGCACTTATATGCCTGAAGAAACTTTTGAAGCTTTGCGTGAGTTTATTGTTTCAATTAAAGGTCCCTTAACCACACCAGTTGGTGGTGGTATCCGTTCCCTGAATGTCGCGTTGCGTCAGGAATTGGACCTATATGTATGTGTGCGTCCAGTACGCTGGTTTGAGGGTGTGCCATCACCCGTGCAACATCCTGAGTTGACGGATATGGTGATTTTCCGTGAGAACTCGGAAGACATCTATGCTGGGATTGAGTGGAAAGCTGATTCTCCAGAAGCAAAGAAAGTCATTAAGTTCCTGAAAGAAGAAATGGGTGTCACCAAAATCCGTTTTCCTGAGGGCTGTGGCATCGGGATCAAGCCTGTATCCAAAGAAGGTACTCAGCGTTTGGTACGGAAAGCCATTCAATTCGCGATTGATAATGACAAACCCTCTGTGACACTGGTTCATAAAGGCAACATCATGAAATATACCGAAGGGGCGTTCAAGGAATGGGGCTATGAGCTTGCAGTGGAGCGTTTTGGCGGTCAGCTGATTGATGGTGGGCCGTGGGTAAAAATCAAGAATCCGAAAACGGGTAAGGACATTGTGATCAAGGATGTGATTGCCGATGCATTTCTGCAACAAATCCTGATGCGTCCAGCAGACTACTCTGTCATTGCCACCTTGAACCTCAATGGTGACTATATTTCCGATGCACTTGCGGCAGAGGTCGGTGGTATTGGGATTGCGCCAGGTGCAAACATTGGTGGGGCAATTGCGGTGTATGAAGCCACTCACGGTACAGCACCGAAATATGCGGGTCAGGATAAGGTCAACCCAGGTTCAATCATCCTTTCTGCTGAAATGATGCTGCGTGACATGGGCTGGACAGAGGCTGCTGACCTGATTATCAAGGGTGTGTCAGGGGCGATTGAGGCGAAAACTGTCACCTATGACTTTGAGCGTTTAATGCCAGGTGCGACCTTGTTGCGCTGTTCTGAATTTGGTCAGGCAATCATTGAGCATATGGGCGAATAAGTTTTTATTTGTCCTATAAGAGTGGTTTCGGCCACTCTTTTTTATTTATGGTTTTATCAAACCATTGAGCTTTCAGTTTTTGTTAAATGTTCAGAGCTGGCCGTGTATCGTAAATTTAAAAAAATCTGTATCTATCATTTATAGACCATGTGTTCAAAATAAATTAAAAATCTTGAGAGTGTTGTGCAATGAAAATGTATCAGGTGGATGCGTTTACCAAACAATTATTTAAGGGCAATCCTGCGGCGGTGATTGTCACCGAGCAATGGCTGGATGACATCCTGATGCAGAATATTGCGCTGGAAAACAATCTGTCCGAGACCGCATTTGTTAAAAAAGTGAATAAGACCAATTATGAAATCCGCTGGTTTACCCCAACGGCTGAGGTTGATTTTTGTGGCCATGCCACCTTGGCCAGTGCCTTTGTGTTGTTTAAGGATTTTACTGCTGAGAAAACCATTCAGTTTCATGTGCGTAAGCTGGGAATTTTTGTGGTCAGTCAGGAAGATGATGGCAAAATTAAAATGAATTTTCCAATTCGTAAGGCTGAACAGGTGTCAGACTATCCGCAGGAACTTCGTGAGGGTCTAAGCAAGCCATTTAAGGCCGTCTATCTCAATGCCCAGGCCTATATTGTTGAGTATGAGTCGGTACAGGATGTATTGGATGAGCAGCCAGATTTTGAGAAATTAAAACAGTTAGGCAGATTACGTGCCGCCATTACCGCATCTCAACCTGATGTTGCCATAACTGCCAGAGGTGAGGGAAAGTTTGACTGTATTTCGCGTTATTTTGCCCCAGCAGTTGGTATTGCCGAAGACCCTGTAACGGGTTCAATCCATACTGCAATTGCGCCGCTTTGGGCGGAAAAACTGGATAAAAAACGGTTGATAGCTTATCAGGCATCGACTCGCGGTGGGATTCTGGAATGTGTCATTGAGTCGGAACAGCGTATTGAAATCTCAGGCTATGCGAAACTATACATGCAGGCCGAACTGATGATCTGATTTGTAACTAAATCTCTATAAAAACAAAGAAAAAAGCTGTTTAAATCAGCAGCTTTTTTCAAAACATCACTATTAAAAATGCGAATCGTTCTCTACTATAGCTTATTGTTTTTATTTAAATCACCCAAAATACTTGGATAATCTATGTTAATGCGGTTTAAGCAGCTTACCCTTTCTCTTTGTTTAATCGGGTTAAGTGCAACTTCCTGGTCTCAGACAGTACTGGTCAAAACTGAAAAAAATATTGAAGAATATAAATTAGATAATGGTTTCAGAGTTATTCTTGCACCAAATGATAAAGAAAATAAGGTTTACGTCAACACAATCTACCTGACAGGTTCGCTGAATGATCCAAAAGGCAAGGGTGGTCTGGCTCATTTACTGGAACATCTGGCTTTCAAAGGCACACAAAATGTCAAGGGTGAGGAGTTTCAGCGCCGTTTAGACCAATATACCCTGATGACCAATGCCAGTACCGATTATTACTCTACCAAGTATTTAAATATTGTCCGTCCAGAAAAAACTGCCTTAAATGAAATCCTGTACCTCGAATCTGAGCGTATGGACAAACTGGTATTGCAGGAAAAATTTGTACCGTCTGAAATCGAGATTGTGAAACGTGAACGCGAAATCCGTATGGATCAGCCTTTTGCGGTTTTAATGGATCAGATGTTTAAAGCAGCATACGGTAATCAATACTTGGGGCGTTTGCCAATTGGGGATTTACCTGAATTAAAATCCATTAACATGAACGAACTCAACCAGTTCTATAAGACATGGTATGCACCGAATAATGCGATTATGGTTATTTCGGGTAAATTTGATAAAACGGAAGTACTGAATAAAATTGATCAATATTTTAGCCCCATTCCAGCACGGGCTGTGCCTGCACCTGTAAAAGTGCCTGTACTGGATTCCAGCAAGATTGAGCAGCGTCAGTTTACTGTGCAAAAGGGTAGTGACCTGGCCAAATTCCATGTCTATATGAATGGGCAGAATGCACAGCTACAGTCTGCCTTGTCGATGGCACCCGCACTCTATACCATGCAGCCGAGCGGTACTCTTTATAAGAGTATGGTGGAAACAGGTATTAGCACTGCTGTGCAGTCGACAACATGGCTGGATCAGGATTTTAATCTGGTGTTTATGGGGGCGATTTATGCGCCGAATCATGATGCCAAAAAAGTCGATGAAGCCTTAACGACAGGCGTGGAAAATAGCCAGCCATTTACTGATGCAGAGTTGCAGCGGGTCAAGAACATGACCCAAAATGCCGCTGATACCATTGCCAAGGATGCGACAGCTTTAGGTTCACGCCTGAGTGATTATGCTGTGGCTTCACATGGACAATGGGACCAGTATTTTAAAGATTTACAGGCTATTCAGGACTTAAAGCTGAATGATGCCAACCAGATATTGAAGCAGTTTTTAGTTTCATCACACCGTATTTCTGGAGACATCTTGCCAACACCTGAAGACCAGAAAAAGGCAATGACTCAAAATACTCAGGAAAAACCTAAAACGCTGGACCAGAGCGCTGAGAAAGCTGAGCCATTGAAAGATGCCAGCGTTTATAAGCAGGAAGTCGCCCAGTTTGTCACCCAGTCTGCCCAGCAGTTGCAAAAGAATGAGCAAAAGATTCAACGTGGTGAATTTAAAAACGGTATTCGCTATGCCTTATTCCCAACACCAACACGCGATGACAAAACTTATGCCACCATCAGTCTGGACTTTGGCGATGAAAAAACCTTATTTGGCAAGGGCGTGACTTTAGACCTGACCAGCTACCTGATGTTGCGTGGTTCAGAAAAGCATAGCTTGCAGGAAATTACCGATAGAGCAATTGCTGCAAGTGGTGGAGCTTCTGTCACGTCAAATGGCAATGGTTTGATCATTAACATCAATGCCAAAAAAGACCAGTTTGAAGATTTCCTCAACTTTATTATTGAGGTGGTTAAGCAACCTAAATTTGCCCAGTCTGAATTTGACTTGGCGAAAAACCAAAGCTTGTCGGTACTGGATCGTCCGTATACCGAGCCTGCCACTGTCGCGTCCATGACCTTGGCAAGATTGTTGGAAACCTACCAGCCTGGGGATATGCGTTATCACTTTGAGCCTGATCTGGTCAAGAAACAGTTAAATGATGCAACTCAAGCGCAAATTAAACAGTTCTATAACCAGTTCTTCGTGACCAACCATGCCCAAATTGCGGTAACAGGGGATTTTGATCCGAAAAAAATGCAGCAAACGCTGCAAAAAGCGTTTGGTTCATGGAAAACTAAACAGGCTTATCAAAAAATTACTTCCCCTTATGTGGCTTTTAAAGCACAGAAAGTACATGCCTTGTCAGAACAGCGAGAGTTTGGAAGTTACCAAAGTGTTCTTACCATGCCTGTTGGTGCCTATCATCCAGATGCGCCAGCATTGATTATTCTCAGTCATATTATGGGGAACTCGCAGCTTTCCTCGCGTTTGGCACAGGAGTTACGTGAAAAGAATGCGCTGGTCTATGGTTTTGGCAGTAATCTGGACTTGGATTCAGATACAGAAAGTGGCTCAATCAGTATTACAGCGAACTATACCGCTGGACGTTCTGATCAGGTATCCCAGTCTGTGCATAAGGTGTTGACAGACTTGTTGAGTAAAGGTGTAACTGAACAGGAACTGGAAGCAGCCAAAGCCGATATTATGAAAAAACGTGTCACTTCCTTGGAAGATGAGCGCAAGATTCATGGCATGTTAACTGGACAGTTGGAACGCAATAAAACCCTGCTGGATCGTGAAAAGCGTGATCAGGAGATTGCCAAACTCAGTAAGGCTGATGTGGATGCCGTGATTAAGAAATATATCAAGCTGGATCAGTTTGTTGAGGTGATGGCTGATCAGTATGGTCAGGCTCAAGCCACGAAATAAATGATCAAAATAATAAAGCCACCAAATCGGTGGCTTTATTATTTACAGAATGACTATCAATGATCGTGATCATGTTTATGTGCATGAAAATCTTCATTCTTACGGAAACGTAAATAGTTTTCAAACTGGTCACAATATTCGTCAAAGTTGTCTTCAAGCATCATCTGGAATTGTTGCAGTAAATAAGACATGACCTGTTCTTTGGCATCACGCATTTCATTGCCATCTTTAAAGTTATTGGCCGCCACCCAGGTATTAAAACGGGCTGTTCCAAATAACATGGCTGCACTGACTTGCCCACGTAACTCGGCTGGATCAGTTTTTTGTCCTTTTGGCGGGCGGCAAAATTCATTGGCCTGTTTGATAAATTCATCAGCACGCTCAAAAAATACCGCATTTAAAGCTTCTTCTTCCGTCACATCGGTAGCGTTAATTTTTTGAGACATGATCATTTCCAGCGACAAATTAAGACACACTATTATAGACAAAGCCTTGCTGAAACTAAACCTTTGCCTTACTCTAAAATAGCCTAAGCAAGTTAGAATAACCAAAATGTCAGATGCAATTGCGATCCAAAGCTTAAAAACAGATATTGCCTTACTGCGTCAACACATCCATCCACCACAAAATTTACAGCATGTGGAGGGTTTGCCGATTTATTATGGCCTGAAACATGAAGTGGATGAATACTATCGACAGTGGCAACCTTTAATTGAGAGGGCACAGCAGCTTTGTCAGCCTTTTATGCAGGATGAGGTGGTGGATGCCATTCATTTACCCAGTCATTTAAATTTGCCGTTATTTTTCTTTCATGTTGATCGCATCCGCATTAATAAAACCCGCGCTAAAGAATCTAAAACCTTTCGGGGGGTAGCCGCACTGGTTGAAAAATGTGGACAGTTTGATACCGACCAGATTTTTGCCATGCAGGAATGGCTGGAAAGTGATGATACGGCTGCTTTGGTGGCACATCGAGAATTTATTGATTTACGGACCTATGTGTTCCAGCATGGGCAGAGTGAATATACCCGAACCCGTTTCTATATGAATGGCATGATTTTAAGTGTTGAGCCAAATTTTCAATTGGTTGATGCACGGGATAAACCACGTAAACAGCGTAATGATAGTTATAGTGATCCAATTGCCGATAATGGTGTTTGGAAAATTTTTGGGAAATATCGTTAAATCCCAAACTTCAAAAAGTTCTTATTCTATCTTTCAAATACGAATAAATATTGGCTATCGTGAGAGGCGGCATGGATGCCGCCGTTGGGCTGTGGCATCAAGGATGTGCCATCAGCCCAACAAAGGATTTTTGCTTACTTTTCATCCTTGAAAAGTAAGATATTGCCTGCACAAAAAGTATCTGATTATTTATAGCGTTTGGGGCAGTGCAAGGCGGTTTTCCCTTGTGGACCTATCGCTCCTCATCCCAAAAAATATCTTTATGAGAAAGCACCTGTAGCTTTTTATTTGCTTTTTTTGCTACATGAGGCTGCTGGGCTTTGATCCAGCCTAAAGCAAATAAAAATTCTGGCTTTTCAGAAACTTGTTGCTGGAAAATCTGCTCAGCCACGAACAGGTCATTATAAAAACCTAAATATTCCTGAATCGGTTGCAACTTATCTAGAAACTGCTGAACCTGCTTTTCAGGATAAAGCCCAGCAGTAAAGTCAATACAGTAACGTAACTGCTTAACTCGCTTACGGGTACGATGTTGCTGTTCTATGGAAAGTTCAGGGAATTGGGAGGCATCTTTTAAAATCTTGTGATAGAGCTTGCTTAAGCTTTTAGTGACTTGTTTGGACAATTTGGTCTTTGCCTCATTTTCACTGTAAATAAAGCTAAGGAGGGATAAAAATAATTGTGTGGTTCTAGAGCTACTTAACTGTGTGGTAATTTCAGGATCGCTACTGGAGCTTAATGCAAAATCAAAATCACAGACTTCCTTGATCAATGGAATGACGGAATCCTGAATGGCATCATGATCACGTGATTGTCCCAATGCTCTAAAAATATCGGCCAACTCACTTTCCCAAGCAGGATTGATGTGTTCTGACCAATTGGAAAAATGTTTTAATGCTGAACGTAAACGGCGTAAACCCACCCGTGCCTGATGAATATGATCTGCCTCAGCCACGCCACCAGCGATTGCAGCCGCATTGGGTAGAATATGGTTTAGACTATTTTCAATCACCAATTTCAGTGCCTGTTCAGCCGATAGATTCGGATCTAATTTAAGTGATTTTGCTTTGGTGGCAGGAGAGGATTTTTTCTCCATAGCCAATA
The DNA here is from genome assembly GCF_029845285.1 of Acinetobacter sp. GD03645. NCBI lineage: Bacteria > Pseudomonadati > Pseudomonadota > Gammaproteobacteria > Moraxellales > Moraxellaceae > Acinetobacter > Acinetobacter sp. GD03645. The sequence continues at coordinate 53,814 of NZ_JAOCLL010000003.1, forward strand.
AATTGCCACGTTCTGCCTTACTACGCACATCCAGCCAGAGTTGATATTTTCCTACCCATGTTTGAGCAAATTCAATTAAATCCTGAGCTGAACCTTGCTTGAGTTCAAACTCAACTTCACAGATTTTTGCCTGATCTTTGCCTGTACGAATTTCACCATCATCCAGACAGACTTCAATCTGTGAATTGTTAAACCCAAATACGTGATAAGTACGTTGCACATCAGTTTGAAACTGCAATTGTAAATCAGCAGGGGCATCACCCAGAATGTCTTGCAACACACTCTGAACGGTCTGGTTATGCTGATAAAGCGACAAATCCAGTTCAGGTTCCTGTTCACATTTACCTAATACAATATCTTCTTCAATCCGTTGTAGATAATTTTTACTGGCTGCCTTGAAAGTTTGTACCCAGCCATCGCCCTCCTGACGCAAGCGTATTGCAACATGGTTTTTTGCAAGTAGGCGTTCAGGCGTATCGTAATATTTTGCCTGTAAATGAATTTTTTGTGCCTTAAGCTTATTTAATGTTTGTAAGACACTTTTTTTCTTGGATTCAGGAAGTTGAAATTTAAGCTCGATTTCCATGACCTGATGGCTCCTGACCATTTCAAATAATAAATTGAAATGAGTATAGCCTGTTGATCCAGCAAATGATTGTTAAAGTTTTTTGAAGCTGAAGTATGTCACTACACAATGACTTTATTTTGTTCAAGAAATGCAGTAACGTGTGAAGAGTTTTTGCACGATTAGGACGATCATAAAATGAATGCACCAGCAAATATCACTCAGCCAGTGGAATTCGTATTACCCATTAAAAATTATAATGAATTTTATCGCTTTTATTTAACTGAACACCGTAATATCAATAGCCGTCGTTTACATGCAGTTGGTAGCTCTCTAGGTATTTATTTCTGGAGTAAAGCCATTCGCCAACGTAAGGCAAAATATTTGGCTTATGGTTTAGTGTCTGGTTATGCCTGTGCGTGGGTGGGGCACTTCTTTCATGAACATAATAAGCCAGCCAGTTTTAAACAACCATTTTACAGCTTTATCTCTGACTGGAGAATGTTGTCTGATATCGTGCGTGGTCGCTTAAGTCTAATTGATCGCCAGTTTGATAAAATTGAGTCTTAATTTTAAAAATACTTATTAAAACGACATCAGGTGTCGTTCAGCTGCTTCGGCAGCTTTTTTATTACGAACTGTTCAAGTAGTATAAGAAAAAACAAGAGAAATCAAAAGAATGGAACAACTTAACCCATCTGATTTAAAAGCAATATTACATTCCAAACGTGCCAATCTATATTACCTTGAACATTGTCGAGTTATGCAGAAAGATGGTCGAGTTCTATACCTGACGAAGCTAAAAATGAAAATCAATACTGGAATATCCCGATTGCCAATACTACTGTGATTTTACTGGGTACAGGAACTTCCATCACGCAGGCAGCCATGCGGATGTTGTGTAGTGCAGGCGTTCTGGTTGGTTTTTGTGGTGGTGGTGGAACACCATTATTTTCAGGCAGCGAAGTGGAATGGCTGACCCCACAAAGTGAATATCGCCCGACTGAGTACATGCAGGGGTGGATGAGTTTCTGGTTTGATGAAGCCAAACGCTTGGAAGTGGCGAAAGCTTTTCAAATTGCCCGTATCGAGTTTATCCGCAGAATTTGGGCCAAAGATAAAGACTTAAAAGATGAGGGTTTCTATCTGGATGATGTGGATATTCAACAAGCTTTAACTGGTTTTGAGAAAAAAATTCCACGTCAAAACAAAGTTGGAGATCTATTGCTTGCCGAAGCCATGACTACTAAACAGCTTTATAAAATTGCTGCGACTCGTTGCAAACTCAGTTTTGAACGTAATCCAGAACAGGGGGATTTAGCCAATGATTTTTTGAATCATGGGAATTATTTGGCTTATGGGCTCAGTGCGACAACGCTTTGGGTCTTAGGTATTAGTCATAGTTTCGCGGTAATGCATGGAAAAACCAGACGTGGAGCTTTAGTCTTTGATGTAGCAGATTTGATTAAAGATGCGGTGGTGTTGCCGTGGGCATTTATTTGTGCCAAAGAGGGTATGAAAGAACAAGAATTTAGACAACAGTTACTTCAAAAATTTACCGAATATCGCTGTCTGGACTGGATGTTTGAACAGGTCAAATTGCAAGCTTGCAGAAACTTTTTAAATCAGGGGAATGAATTATGATTGTCACATTCATTTCCCAATGTGAAAAGAAAGCGATTCCTCGTACTCGCCGTGTATTGGATGCTTTTGCAGATCGTATTGGTGATAACACTTGGCAAACGGTGATCACCGAAGATGGATTGTTGGCGGTCAAAAAATTACTTAGAAAAACTGCGACGAAAAGTACAGCGGTTTCATGTCATTGGATACGTGGACGTCGTAGAAGTGAATTGATGTGGATTGTTGGAAATCGCAATAAGTTTAATACGCAGGGGATTGTGCCTGTAAATACCACCAAAAAAAGTTTGGCTCAAAATAAATGGGAAAATGACTGGCATTATTTGCCTTTAATTAAGGCACTTGTGGCGGTATCTGCTTTACTTCATGATTGGGGCAAAGCAACAGTTCTCTTTCAAGAGAAATTAAAACCCCAAAGTAATAATACCAAGAAAGGCGATCCGTTACGGCATGAGTGGATTTCCTGTCTTTTGCTCAATGCTTTAGTTCAATCATCAGGCAATATTGACACTGATGAAGCATGGTTGAATTTATTAATAGCGCAGAAATGGGATGAAGAATTTTTAAAGCAAACTATTATTAAAAATTCAGACCAATCTAAAGTCTTGGATCAACTACCACCTTTGGCGCAATTAGTGGCTTGGTTGATTGTTTCACATCATCGTTTGCCTGCTTTAAAGGATGAGCAACGACGTCGGGATTATGCTGATACAAAGAAAGAAACACTGGCAAGTTTATTTAAAAGTATAAAAGTAGACTGGGGCTATCAAAATAAATTTGATGAACAAGATTATCAGCAACGTCTTAAACTCTGTTTTGAGTTTGAACAGGGATTATTGAGTCAATCTGCTGAATGGACAAAACAAATCAAAAAATGGTCAGCTCGTTTATTACTAGAATCACATACAACCGAACAAATCTTTGCAGATGGGAGTTGGCGAGTCATTTTACATCATGCCCGATTATGTTTGATGTTGGGCGATCATTATTATTCATCTTGTGAAGCAGATAAAACATGGAAAACCAGTTTATCATTGAGAGCAAATACTGATCCTAAGACTAAACAAGTTAAACAATTTTTAGATGAGCATTTGGTGCGAGTCAGTGATAATGCGATGCGAGTGGCACAATCATTGAGTCGTTTAGCCGATGAGATGGAACCTGCTTATGATATTCAAAAATTAAAAAAGAAAAGTCCTCAAGGTTTTGAATGGCAAGATCAGGCAGTAAAAGGCATTCAGCAATTTATTCAGAAAAATGAAGCTGCTGAAAAACAGGGTTGGTTTATTGTCAATATGGCAAGTACAGGTAAAGGAAAAACTATTGCCAATGCCAAGATTATGCAAGCTTTGTCTAAAGATGCGCAGTCATTACGCTATATTTTGGCGTTGGGATTAAGAACCTTAACTTTACAAACAGGTGATTCTTATCGTCATGATATTGGTTTAAGCAATGATGAACTTGCTGTTTTAATTGGTTCAAAAGCGGTTCAGGAACTCCATCATCAAAATGCAAAAAATCCTCAACAAGATGAATCTCATCTCATAGAAGAAATTGGGTCGGAGTCATTGGAGGAATTATTAGACAATGAACTGGATTATGAATCCATGCCACAAGCTGATTTTATGGATGCGTTATTTCCTCAAAATCAGGCTGAGCGCAACAAAGCATTTTTATATAAACCTGTGTTGGCATGTACCATTGACCATTTGATGGCTGCGACTGAAACTAAACGTGGCGGAAAATATATTTTACCGAGTTTAAGGCTTTCATCTTCTGATTTGGTGATTGATGAGGTTGATGATTTTAATGGTCAAGACTTAATTGCCATTGCTCGACTCGTCCATTTAGCAGGAATGTTAGGTCGCAAAGTGATGATTTCATCTGCAACCATTCCGCCTGCATTGGCTGAGGGATTTTTTAATGCCTATCAACAAGGTTGGATGTTGTACTGTGCGTTTAAGAAATTAAAGCATAGCAATACTGTTGCCATGTGGGTGGATGAGTTTAAAACTCAAATTCAATCTATTGATTTGGACAATCAAAAAGAGGCAATCCAACATTATAAAAATGCCCATGATAAGTTTGTTGATCTACGCTCAGGTGCTTTGAGTAAACAAGTGATTAAACATAAAGCTTATATTGTAGATTGTGCTGATCTTGTCGCTGAAAAGGAAATACAGCGTCTAGAACAAAGTTTACAAGCTCAATACTTTGAACGGATTCAACAGAACATTGAGTGTTTACACTATGATCATCACAGTATAGATGAGAAAACAGGCAAAAAAGTCTCTTTTGGTGTGGTTCGTGTGGCGAACATTCCACCTTGTGTTGCTTTAACTCAATATCTGCTCAATGCTGAATGGTCACAGGGGATTGCACCTCGTGTCATGGCGTATCATAGTCGCCAAGTATTAGTGTTGCGAAGTGAGCAGGAAAAGCATTTAGATCATGTTTTAAAACGTAAGGAAAAATCAGGAGAGCAAGCGTCTGCATTTTCAGATGAGGTGATTCGTCATCATTTGGACTCCACTCACGATGAAAATGTAATTTTTATCTTGGTTGCAACGCCTGTAGAGGAAGTTGGACGAGACCATGATTTTGATTGGGCTATAGTAGAACCATCGTCTTATCGTTCGATTATTCAGCTCTCTGGACGAGTTTTACGACATCGTAAATTAGAGCAAGATATTCAAAAGCCAAATATTGCTTTAATGCAATACAATTTAAAAGGGCTTAGAGGTGCTAAAGTTGCCTTTGAAAAGCCTGGTTTTGAAATAAATAATGATAAGTTTAAATTACAGAGCAAAAATTTAAATGATTTATTAGATATTTCAGGAACTGAATTTAGTATTAATGCCATTCCAAGAATTAAAGCCAATCAACCCTTACAGGCGATAAAGAAATTGGCAGATTTAGAGCATGCAGTCATGGCAGATGCTTTAACCTCATATAATAAATTTGGGGCAAAACCGTTGAATTCATGGCTAACACAAAAATGGTTTTTGACGGCTTTACCACAGCAATTTAATCCATTTAGACAAAGTTCACCTAATATTCAGCTTTTTGCAGTTTGGAGAAATCATAAGCTTGTATTTTGTGAAAAAAATGATTTTGGTGAGTATATTGATCGAAATGGCTTCTATAACATTTATCCTGTTCAATTGAATGAATTAGAACAACAGCGATTATGGTTAAATCGAAATTATTACGACATTTTGCGTCGTTTGGCTGTTGCTAAATTGCAAGAAAATGAGGATATTGAGCGCAAGATAGAAAAATTATCCGAGCGTTATGGGGAAATCATGTTGCCCGAATATGATGAGAATAAAAAACTGATGTATTCAGAACAATTTGGACTTGTGGTTTTGGATCAATAAGAGAGGAGATAAAATGTGATAGAAGAAGTTTTTGAAGATTTTTTGCTTAAACAGAAAAAGTTATGGTTAGAGCGGAAAGCAAATGGCAAAGAACCAAATGCGGATTTATTGAATGAATCAGAGATAAGGTATGAGAAAAATGCGTGGATAATGAAAGCAATTAAACAAGCTCGTCATGCAATTACTACACATGCAGGTACTTTTACTCATCCAGATGCAAAGACATCGTGCTTTATATTTTCTAAAAGCAGTGTCAATAATGGTTTATTGATAACTAATAATGTTCACTGTAAAAATAGCTTTGACTTATTTGGTAATGCAGCAACAGATACTTTTGTAAAAGAAATATATCTTTTTCTACAAGAATCTGTTGAAGATAAAAATGTTTGGTATCACTTTAAGAATGAATCAGATATAGCTAAAAATTTTGTTGCAAGATTGAATGTTGATTTTGAAGAAGCAAAAAAGTCTTTTTCAAAATTAATGATAGATTCAGAGGTATCTAAAACACATCAGTTACTAAAGCAAGTATATTTTTCTATAGGTGAAAATGAATATCATTTGTTGTCTTTGCTTACGCCATCAATTGTAACAACAGAGTTATTAAATCGTATAAATTTCATAAGATTTAATGATGCAGCTAAAGAAGCAAGAGCTTTGAAAAGGGATAATAAGTTTTGTGTAAATGATTTTAGTGAAATATATAATTTAACAGAAATAAAATTTGGTGGTTCTAAACCACAAAATGTCAGTGTTTTAAATAGTCAAAATGCAGGGCGAGCATATCTATTATCAAGTTGCCCACCTGTGTTGGAAAAAAGAGCAATTCGTTTACCTAAAACAGATTTTTTTGTTCAATGTCTATATCGAAGAAATTATCAAGAAAGCTTCACTCAGCTACATAAATTTATGCAGCTTGATTTAAATAATGATGATATTCGCACAGCAATACGAAATATTATCCAGTTTGTAATTGATCAGATATTAGTACTGGCATCTAAGACTCGGGAATATTCTACTGAGGGGTGGTCAAATCAGGATTATTACGCAAGTTTGCCAAAATTACAGCGTATTTGGTTAGATAAAATTTATCAAACAGAACGAGAAGAAGATCATGATTGGCGTGATGAATTAAGCAGGGAAATTGCACGTTGGATATTGCGAAGCTATGAAAAAGTGATTAGTGATGCTTATAAATTAGGAACTAGCGAGATATTGGATGTTAAACAAAGTGTAGAAAAATCATTACAACAAGCAAAGGAGTTTTTTTAATGCGTCAGTTTTTATTGATACCTCATTTAAAACTCCATAATGCCAATGCAATGAGTAGTCCTTATACCATTGGTTTTCCAGCAATGACCGCTTGGCTAGGTGCAGTTCATGCTTTACAACGCAAGCTACAAAGCAAAGGCTGTGAGGTATCTTTGACTAAAGTAGGGGTGAGTTGCCATGAATTTAATTTGCAAACTTATAAAGGGCAAGGAGATTTTGTTCATTCAATTATTGGTACAGCCAATCCTTTGGACAAAGATGGAAGTCGACCTGCTTTTATTGAAGAAGCACGTTGTCATTTGGAAGTCTCCTTATTAATTGAATGTCAAAATATAGACCCTGATGAGAAAGAACAGTTTTTAGAAGATGCTCAACAGCTTATTTGTAGTATGAAGTTAGCAAGTGGGGATGTTCTAGCTGTTAAAAAATGTCAAATACTACAATTTGATGAAGATGCAAATAAGGATCGAGAATTAAAGCCGATTTTAAATAAACTGATGCTTGGGCATGTGTTGGTTGAGCGTCGTGACCTTGTTATAGAAAGTATGAAACAAGGCAAAGATGCTTTGGATGCTGTTTTAGACTATTTAAAAGTTACACATAGTTCGAGCGTAGATGAAAATGGCAAAGTGATATGGACATCAAAGCGTAACGCGCAAGGTTGGTTAGTGCCGATTGCAGTCGGGTTTCAGGGGATTTCTGACTTAGGACAAGCAAAAAATCAACGTGATGTGAATACACCACATCGTTTTGCTGAAAGTGTTCTGACTTTAGGGGAGTTTTTGATGCCATATCGCATCGAATATATTGATCAACTGTTATGGCAATACCACGTTGATTTAGAAAATAATTTATATCTTTGCCAAAATTTTACAACAAACTAACCTGATATTGAAAAAGGGAAAAACTCATGGCTAAAAATGAAAAAGCAGTTGCAAGCGTACTCGCATTTGAAAAGAAACTTGTTCCATCTGATGGATATTTTTATGGTACAAGTTGGGATAAACGTAATGAACAAACACCATTAAAACTCATTCAGAAATCAGTACGAGGAACAGTATCACATCGTCTGAAAAATAAAACTGATAAAGATATGTTGAAATTGGATATGGATATTACTAATGCCAATCCTCAAACTGTAGATGCCTGTGCTTTGGGGGAACATCAAGATACTTTAAAAGTTGGATTTACATTAAAAGTATTGGGTGGAATTGAAAATCCATCGGCTTGTAATAATGAAACTTTTTTAAATTCTTATCGGTCTGTCGCTCAAAATTATATTGAGAAGTATGGTTTTACTGAACTGGCAAAACGTTATGCCTTAAATATTGCCAATGCACGTTTTTTATGGCGTAACCGTGTTGGTGCAGAAAAAGTAGAAGTCGTAGTAAGCGTTAATGACCAGCCAGCAGTAACATTTAATGCTTTGGAATATCCACTTCATACTTTCGATCAAGTAGACGAGAAAGTACAAGCCTTAGCGGATCAAATTGCACAGGCATTAAAAGGTGAAACTGCTTATTTATTGATTAAAGTGGAAGCCTATGCATTGGTAGGGAAAGCACAGGAAGTTTATCCAAGCGAAGAGTTGGTACTGGATAAAGGAAAAGGCGATAAAAGTAAAATTCTCTATCATGTGAACGAAGTTGCGGCTATGCACTCACAGAAAGTAGGCAATGCTTTACGTACCATTGATACTTGGTATCCTGAGTTTGAAGATAAGAAAACAGCTATTGCAATTGAACCCTATGGTGCAGTTACAAACTTGGGTAAAGCCTATCGCACCCCTAAAGATAAAAAAGACTTTTTTACTTTATTTGATAAATATGCTTTAGGTGAAGCTTTGGAAAATCCTGAACAAGAACATTATGTCATGGCTGTTTTGGTGCGTGGTGGTGTTTTTGGTCAAAGTAGTAAGGATTAATGATGCTCTACTATTTAGAAATAACTTTATTAGAGCAAGAGGAGATTCCTCTGCATTTAATCTGGTCAAAAGTATATATGCAACTTCATTTGGCATTTGTTGAACAAGCGGATGAGCAGGGGAAGATCGCTTATGGTGTGTCTTTTCCTAAATATCGTTTAATCAAACAAAAGCAACTGGGCTATTTGGGTGATAAGATTCGTATATTTGCTGAGTCTATAGACGCACTTGAGCAATTGAATTTAAATCAATGGTTAAACAGGCTTTGGGATTATGTTCATGTGCTACCTGCTCGTGAGGTTCCAGTTGATCGAATCAAAGGCTACGCAACTTACTTTAAAGCCAATCCGAAATTAACGATTGAACAGCGTATTTTGCATCAGGCAAAACGCCGTGAAATTTCTATTGAAGATGCTACAGAACACTTTAAAGCGTTGGAGTTGACACTAACTTTTGAACCTTATATCAATATGAAAAGTGAAACTAATGATATGAAATTTCGTTTGATCATTGGGAAAAAACGTGTTGATGAAGCATGTATTGGAAAATTTGGAAGCTATGGATTAAGTCGTAATTCAACAGTACCAGAGTTTTAACCCAATATTTTTCTATTCTTTAACAGCTTAATAAAATCAATAAGTTACAATAAGCCATTTTTTGATTGGGTAAATTTATAAAATACATGATAAATGATTGTTGTAACTTATATTTTTGCTTTATTATCACTGTTCATGGCGACATACGCCATTTAGAAAAGATTTTGGGCCAATCGCCAATCGGCTTGAGAGTTCATGGCGACATACGCCATTTAGAAAATGCATTAGCTCAAATTGAATTAATCCCGTTTGTTCATGGCGACATACGCCATTTAGAAATGACAATGGTTATGGATCAATGGAACAGTTGTGTTCATGGCGACATACGCCATTTAGAAAAACCACAACTTGGGATGACAATCCAGTATTGGGTTCATGGCGACATACGCCATTTAGAAAAACTGAAGAATTGGTTTAATTGTTATGATAGAGTTCATGTCGACATACGCCATTTAGAAAGATCAAAAGTAGAACCTTTTAATCTGTAGGAAGTTCATGGCGACATACGCCATTTAGAAATTACACAAATACAATAGTGATACGTGTAATCAGTTCATGGCGACATACGCCATTTAGAAATCAATCAATAGAAAATCTGCAATCTCCCATGAGTTCATGGCGACATACGCCATTTAGAAATTTTCAACACCATGTTCTTTTATGAATTGGACTGTTCATGGCGACATACGCCATTTAGAAAAGCCAAAACCTGATGAGCGGGATAAGGCGATAGTTCATGGCGACATACGCCATTTAGAAAATGAGCCAAGTGCCAAAATATCTTCAATAGTGGTTCATGGCGACATACGCCATTTAGAAACATGTGATTGTTGCGCCCTCAAATGACTTGACGTTCATGGCGACATACGCCATTTAGAAATGTCATGTAGATTAAAGCGCTTCCAGCTTCATGTTCATGGCGACATACGCCATTTAGAAATTAGTAAAGTTGTCAGCTAGTGAAACTTCATTGTTCATGGCGACATACGCCATTTAGAAATTAGTAAAGTGGTCGTGCTTTACTAGGTAAAGGTTCATGGCGACATACGCCATTTAGAAAATAATGTCCAAGACATCCATTTGGTCAATTTCGTTCATGGCGACATACGCCATTTAGAAATTGATTAAGCCACCAAGAACCTTTGCCATATCGTTCATGGCGACATACGCCATTTAGAAAAAATTTAGTGATAGATGGCAGATGGACTGTGTGTTCATGGCGACATACGCCATTTAGAAAAAGTCGCTATGGCTCTAATTATCAGTACGAAGGTTCATGGCGACATACGCCATTTAGAAACATATCTTGATAATAACCGTCATTACCCATTTGTTCATGGCGACATACGCCATTTAGAAAATTTGCGAACACATCACGCATGGCGAAAGTCAGTTCATGGCGACATACGCCATTTAGAAAACATTAAGCGGTCAACAGGTGCAGAAAGATATGTTCATGGCGACATACGCCATTTAGAAAGCCATTAGGGTTCGGCTCATCACTTTCTAAATGTTCATGGCGACATACGCCATTTAGAAACGACTGCAATCTGGTTCTTCCAGGTATTCGGCGTTCATGGCGACATACGCCATTTAGAAACATGCCAAATAAAACAAATAACAGGAGTTATAGTTCATGGCGACATACGCCATTTAGAAAACCCTCGGGTGGTTTTTTATTGCTTGAACATTGTTCATGGCGACATACGCCATTTAGAAAAATAAGACAATTATAATTGATGACATAAAAATGTTCATGGCGACATACGCCATTTAGAAAATCTGGCAATAATGCTGTCGACATAAGCTATCAGTTCATGGCGACATACGCCATTTAGAAAGATTTCTGATAAGTGAAAAATCTTATTGCGAAGTTCATGGCGACATACGCCATTTAGAAATATTAAAGCAGTCCTGTTTGGGCTGCTTTTTTGTTCATGGCGACATACGCCATTTAGAAAAAATATAACCCGAACAAATCCTAAAACCCAATGTTCATGGCGACATACGCCATTTAGAAATGAAGATAATGGATTGATGCAACCTTGGGCTGGTTCATGGCGACATACGCCATTTAGAAAAGATGCTGTTGTGGATGACAAATTGTTCCGCCGTTCATGGCGACATACGCCATTTAGAAAATTTGCCTTTGGTAATGTCTGAGCGAAAATCAGTTCATGGCGACATACGCCATTTAGAAATGCAATGCTTGAAACAACTGTACAGATAAGCCGTTCATGGCGACATACGCCATTTAGAAAAAATCCACACTCTCAACGAGTCGCTTGAGTTCGTTCATGGCGACATACGCCATTTAGAAATGATGGGTCGAACGGGGTTGAGGCGGGCTTATGTTCATGGCGACATACGCCATTTAGAAAAATTTCAATCGAAAGTTCCTCTTTGGTTTTGCGTTCATGGCGACATACGCCATTTAGAAATGAGAATGGAAGAACCGATCTTGTAATTCAATGTTCATGGCGACATACGCCATTTAGAAAATAAGAGTTGGACATACAAACGCAATTATCAGGTTCATGGCGACATACGCCATTTAGAAAACGTTGTAAGATCACAGATGAATTTGCAGATGGTTCATGGCGACATACGCCATTTAGAAAGCCTTGTGCGAGCAAGCCCCTCATCGCTTCATGTTCATGGCGACATACGCCATTTAGAAAAAGCATGTTGCTGCTAAAGAATCAGAGCAATGGTTCATGGCGACATACGCCATTTAGAAATTGTTCGATTAAGTCCTTGATCTCCACAACATGTTCATGGCGACATACGCCATTTAGAAAGACCGAGCCAGTCTATGTAATGGCTCCTTTCAAGTTCATGGCGACATACGCCATTTAGAAAATTAATTCCAATTAGATGAAGAACATCATTGGGTTCATGGCGACATACGCCATTTAGAAAACTTCCACTCTTTACGTGCTACAGTAAATAGGGTTCATGGCGACATACGCCATTTAGAAAGTTGTTAATTACATTGATCTAATTACCCTGTGGTTCATGGCGACATACGCCATTTAGAAATGGATGATAAACAGCAACTTCTGTTTTCACTGGGTTCATGGCGACATACGCCATTTAGAAATCCCAAGCGAAACGGAAATTTGTCTTAGCTCCGTTCATGGCGACATACGCCATTTAGAAACATCATATCTTAGTCATATAGCTGATGGTAATGTTCATGGCGACATACGCCATTTAGAAACATCGGCTTTGCGTGCAGCATCATATAATGAAGTTCATGGCGACATACGCCATTTAGAAAGCATTCATACCGTCACCTCAAATTTTTATCATGTTCATGGCGACATACGCCATTTAGAAAATCCAGAACAATATCATTCCCATCGGCTTTGCGTTCATGGCGACATACGCCATTTAGAAATTTATGCCATTCTTGCCATATGGCTTTTGATCGTTCATGGCGACATACGCCATTTAGAAAGTGGAGAACGTTATGAGTAATCAAGCGATTTTGTTCATGGCGACATACGCCATTTAGAAAAATACATATTTAAAGTCATCAGGCACAGGTAAAGTTCATGGCGACATACGCCATTTAGAAAACCATGATCAACGTCTAACTTTTCTAGCATCAGTTCATGGCGACATACGCCATTTAGAAATTCAAATTTTTCATTAACTTGCGCTTTGATATGTTCATGGCGACATACGCCATTTAGAAAGCAAAAACCCAAGTCATTTCTCAACTTGAAGGGTTCATGGCGACATACGCCATTTAGAAAGCAAAAACCCAAGTCATTTCTCAACTTGAAGGGTTCATGGCGACATACGCCATTTAGAAAATTAGTGAACCTTTCAAATTTGAAACCATCAGGTTCATGGCGACATACGCCATTTAGAAAGCTTTGGGTTGCGTCCTTACTTTGAACGAATTGTTCATGGCGACATACGCCATTTAGAAAATTCCAGCAGTGCATCACAAGCTTGTCGATGCGTTCATGGCGACATACGCCATTTAGAAAAGATCCATATGCACTGTTCAGAAATTTACTATGTTCATGGCGACATACGCCATTTAGAAAAATGGTGCCAGCAAGTACCCAAAAACACCCAAGTTCATGGCGACATACGCCATTTAGAAATGTTCATCCAGCCAGTAGGCTTTCATCCCCGTGTTCATGGCGACATACGCCATTTAGAAAATACAAGCGTGTCTTGAGAAAGGTATCAAATTGTTCATGGCGACATACGCCATTTAGAAATATGATGTAGTAAATGAAATTACAAGAATTAAGTTCATGGCGACATACGCCATTTAGAAATTGTCTATAGCTGTGGTGATCTTCAAGCCCTCGTTCATGGCGACATACGTCATTTAGAAACAATTGGCAGAACGTTTAGCAAAATGGCTGGAGTTCATGACGGCATACGTCATTTAGAAGACAAAGAATGTGGGTATTAATTTTTATCACATGTTCATGACAGCATACGTCATTTAGAAGCCTGCATCTTTGGGTACAGAAGCCATTAAATTGTTCATGACGGCATACGTCATTTAGAAGATACACCATCAAAAGCAGGTTTACACGAAGAGGTTCATGACGGCATACGTCATTTAGAAGAAAAGTATTCGGCCCAGTTGACATTGTAACTTGTTCATGACGGCATACGTCATTTAGAAAGTTCGGATTCTTGGCAAGGTTCTGTAAGTGACGTTCATGACGGCATACGTCATTTAGAAATTATTAAACCGTTCTTTGCTGTATATCCCTATCGTTCATGACGGCATACGTCATTTAATAATTGGGTTTGAATTATTGCCAAAATCAAATTAGGTTAAGGATATCCATCTAGGATAATCCATAATTTTATCTAAATATTAAAAAAAGATCCTGTCTACTCCTCATTTGAGGAATAGACACAACAGTGCTTTTCTCTAACACTAATCATATTGTGAAGTGAGGAGAATATCATGAAATATAAAATGGCAGCTGCTGCTGTCTTGGGTACTTTATTATTGGGAGGTTGTGGTGGTTCAGATGATGTGATTGATAATATAAAGCAAGAAATTGATGATAAAAATAAACCAACTGAAACAACTACCGCCAATTGGGGCCTTGAAAAGACGGTCAATACAATTACACACTCTGCTTTAAGTACCTTTGTTAATTTTGGTTTTGTTGATGCATTGGTCTATGGTGCTGATGAGGCTGTAGAGGGTACGCCTTGTTCTCAAGGAAACTATGTAAAAACAAGTGATAAAATTACCTTTAATAATTGTAGGGGGTTATTTGATGATGATACTGCGGTTTCAGGTGTCATTAACCTTTCAACAAATCAATACCAATATGTAGACTTTAAAATCAGTTATGATGATGGAGAAAGCAGTTTAGTAAATGGTGCACTTAAAGTAACCAGCACGGCAAATGATACAAGCGGTACCATTGAAACCAACAACTTGAAAGTGGTTTCAACAGAAATTGACGATAATAAAAAATCAAGGACAGTGGAATATAATCTCAGCGCATTTAAAACCAGCTTCCAGGAGGAAGGAAGCAATGGGGCATATTCTTTAAGTTCTGAGGGTATATTTAAGGTTAAAGGCAGTGAGATTGGAGATTATTCAGCTAAATTCAATACCATCAATCCTTTTAGATATAAATCTAACGATGAAGACTCAGATGCCTACGATGGTCAGTTGAAAGTGGTTGATACAACCAATGACAAAAACTATTCAATCTTAATCGCAAATAATGATGCCAAAACTTTGATGTATCAAGCATCTAGTGATGGAAAACAAGTGATTAACAAGACCATTACTTGGGATGAAGTTTACGATTATTAATTTTATTTATCCCGTAATCTCATTATATAGTCATAACACTTTTAGCCGCATCTCCAGTGCGGCTTTTTTATAAATACTGGAATTTATAAGATTGGTATTCATAATAAAGGTAAATATGTAGGGATGGCCGATGATATTTTCATGATCTATACTTGTTCGATAAAACTGATGAGTCTTTTCTTATGCACGGTCTCTACCTGATTACCAATGATGATCCAATCCAATTATTACTAGAAAAACTACAGCTTGCATTGGCAACAGGACATATTGCCATTTTGCAGTATCGTCGTAAAAAAATCGCAAAAGCCGATCAGCCGCTTGAAGTGGAGCAGATGAAGATCCTGTGTGAAAAATATCAGGTTCCATTTGTGATTAATGATGATTTATCGCTGGCAGAACAATTTGGTTTAGGCGTTCATCTCGGACAATCAGATGGTGAAATCACCGATGCAATTCAACGTCTGCCTCAAGGCGTGATTATTGGCCGTACCTGCCTCAACTCATTGGAACTTGCTGAAAAAGCGATTGCCGAGGGTGCGAGCTATGTTGCTTTTGGAGCTATATATGCAACCTCAACCAAGCCAGAGGCGGGAAATGTTGGGATTGAAGTTATTCAACAGGCAAGACAAAAATTTGATGTGCCCATTTGTGCGATTGGGGGCCTGACTGTTGAGAATTCCAATGTGGTAATTGAAGCTGGGGCAAGCCTTTGTGCGGTGATTAGTGATATATTAGGACGGTCAACAGCCGAAATTCCTGCCCGTGTAGATGCATGGGCAAAGTTATTTGCATAATTTCTTTGATTTATTTTACGGGATCTGAGATGTTCTCTGGGACTTCATCGTTCCCCATGTTTTCGATTTAGGTTGAGCAGTTTATGAGTTTATCTCCAAAGCAAGAACAGTTATTTAAACAGGCAAATAAACACATTCCAGGTGGGGTCAACTCACCTGTACGTGCATTTAACGGTGTTGGCGGTACGCCCGTCTTTATTGAAAAGGCGAAAGGTGCATACCTGTGGGATGTTGATGGCAAGCGTTATGTAGACTATGTCGGTTCATGGGGGCCGATGATTTTGGGTCATGCCCATCCTGATATTATCCAGGCGGTACAAACTGCGGCTGAGGATGGCTTAAGCTTTGGTGCACCAACGGTACATGAGACCACTTTGGCAGACATCATTTGCGAGATCATGCCAGCGATTGAATTGGTGCGTATGACCAGTTCAGGAACCGAAGCGACCATGACTGCGATTCGTCTGGCGCGTGGTTACACAGGTCGTGACAAGATTGTAAAATTCGAAGGCTGCTATCATGGCCATTCAGATTCGTTATTGGTTAAGGCAGGTTCAGGCTTATTGACCTTGGGCGAGGGTGAGCCGACTTCCAAAGGGGTGCCTGCCGATTTTGCCAAACATACCTTAACGCTGCCATATAATAATATTGAAGCGTTGAAAAAATGTTTTGCCAAGTTTGGTCATGAGATTGCTGGGGTAATTATTGAACCAGTGGCAGGCAACATGAATCTGGTTACACCAATTGACGGATTTTTACAGGCCATTCGTGATGTCTGTGATGAATACAAATCCGTGTTTATTATTGATGAAGTCATGACGGGTTTCCGTGTTGCTCTAGGCGGGGCACACACCTTATATAATGTGAAGCCTGATCTGGTGACACTCGGTAAGATTATTGGTGCGGGTCTGCCTGTGGGCGCATTTGGTGGTAAACGCGAAATCATGGAATGTATCGCACCTTTGGGTGGCGTCTATCAGGCGGGCACATTGTCAGGTAATCCATTGGCAATGCGTGCGGGGATTGCCATGTTTAAGCATTTACGTGAACCAAACTTCTATACAGGACTGGCTGCACAATTAGAAAAATTGCTTGCAGGATTACAGACTGCGGCAGATGAGGCAGGAATCCCATTCAAAACCCAGCAGGTGGGTGGTATGTTCGGCCTTTATTTTACTAATCAAGATGATATTACCAGTTTTGACTCCATGTTGGCCTGTGATGTTGAAGCCTTTAAAAAATTCTTCCACGGTATGTTAAAGCGTGGTGTGTACCTTGCACCATCGGCTTTTGAGGCAGGTTTTATTTCTTCTGTCCATTCGGATCAGGATATTGCTGATACCATTCAGGCAGCGAAAGAAACGTTTGCAGAGATGAAAGGCTAAAATGATATAGCAAGCATATTTTTCAGATATGCTTGCTTTTTTAGTACTTCTTAGCAAGTACACGAATTCAGAGCTGACCTCTAATATCTTCATTCAGTTTATTTACCCTATTTTTATGGGTATTTAAATAGTTTAATAAAATCAAAAGGTTAGAATTGGTTGTTTTTTGATTGGGTAAATTGAAAAAAATTATAGTAAGTCTTTGTTATAACTTTCTTTTTATCTTTATTTGATTGTTCATGACGGCATACGTCATTTAGAAAACAGGAATAAAAAGCCACGGAGTGAGTTTAGAGTTCATGACGGCATACGTCATTTAGAAAATAACGAAAAACCTTATGTAGTAATGAAGCCAGTTCATGACGGCATACGTCATTTAGAAAGCGCTCGTATCCTGTGAATTAAATGCACCAAGGTTCATGACGGCATACGTCATTTAGAAATTAGCAAATTTTGGATGATTTTCTCTAGCCCAGTTCATGACGGCATACGTCATTTAGAAAGCTTTGGCTTGCCCCTCATCCAAACCTATTTCGTTCATGACGGCATACGTCATTTAGAAAAAAGTCTGAATATGCTGAGCTGAACAGCGATAGTTCATGACGGCATACGTCATTTAGAAAACAGAATTGAGCAGGTGAATAACAATGACTGAGTTCATGACGGCATACGTCATTTAGAAATCAAACACCAGCGTTCTGGCAATAAAACGTTTGTTCATGACGGCATACGTCATTTAGAAAAAAAAAGACCAGCCACCTCCACGTCTCATAGTGTTCATGACGGCATACGTCATTTAGAAAAGCGTGTTGTTGCCGTTATGTCTGATCCAGACGTTCATGACGGCATACGTCATTTAGAAATTACATTTTCTATCTATTCGTTCACCTATACAGTTCATGACGGCATACGTCATTTAGAAATTAAGAAAGAATCATCAACAGAGAAATTTGTTGTTCATGACGGCATACGTCATTTAGAAAGTAATCGTTGATTCTGCACTTCCCCCAGATTTGTTCATGACGGCATACGTCATTTAGAAACATTGGACATGGGGGTAGAGATTCGTGATGATGTTCATGACGGCATACGTCATTTAGAAAGTCAAAGTGGCTTGGTTCATTTCCTTACAAATGTTCATGACGGCATACGTCATTTAGAAATATCTGGTGTTAATTTTCACACAACCCAAGAAGTTCATAACGGCATACGTCATTTAAAAAAGTAAAGAAGTTCTGTAACGGTTATATTTCAGGTTGGATTCTTAAATGAATAGCAGACAGGCTATAACTGGCAATAAAAAAATAAGCAATTTAGGTAAAATGTGATTGTAATTTGCTGGTAAGCTTTTTATGATTGCCCGCTTGTTTTCACCCAGTCGTTGGAAGGCTACCTTGAGTGATTTTCTAAGTGAACATTTGATTCATCGTGATGAAGATTTTATGGTCATCCATAAACCCGCAGGGTTGCTGACAGTGCCAGGGAAAACACCTGATTTACAAAATTGTTTGATCAACCGTTTATTAAAACTAGAACCAAAAACTTTACTCATCCATCGTTTAGACCGTGATACTTCGGGCATACTGGTATTTGGCCTTTCCAAATTTGGACAAAGTTCCATTTCCCGTCAATTTCAGGATCGTCAAACTTCAAAAATTTATCAGGCATTGGTTGCAGGTCATTTAGAGGGACAGAGCACAGTCGATATTCCTGTGATTTATGACCCAAGCCACCCGCCATTGCATATTGTGGATGCTTCCCATCACAAACCAGCGTTAACAGAATGGCAAGCAATTGAACATTTTGAGATTCAGGGACAGGCTGTGACACGGGTTAAACTCATCCCGATTACAGGCCGTTCCCACCAGCTTCGTGTGCATATGCAATATCTAGGTCATCCAATTCTGGGTGATACCTTATATGCCACACCAGAACAGCAACAGCTTTATGACCGTTTGTGTTTACATGCAACGCAGTTAAGCTTCACTCATCCTAAGACAGGTGCACCACTCAGTTTTGATTGTTCCGTACCGTTTTAGTTGCTAAAACTTTTTAATAAATCATGATGTGATGCACGCTATTTGATGGCGCTTTGTGTCAAAATACATGGTTGAAAACTACATAAAATACCTTAAACCCTATCAGGGCTACGGAATACAATATGTAGGCTAACTTGAGATAAAGGTGGAAAAATTGCAGCAGTTTGCTATTGGTCAACGTTGGTTATCAGATACAGAAACAGAACTCGGTTTAGGCGTTCTTATTGATGTAGATGAACGTTCTATCAGCATTTTATTCCCCAAAAGTGATGAAACCCGTGTCTATGCACGCAACAATGCGCCTTTGTCCCGTATCATCTTCAATGTGAATGATGAAGTTCAGGATCAGGAAGGCATCAAGTGGATTGTTGAGTCCATCGAAGACCGTCATGGCGTGCTCCGTTACGATGTGGTTCGCACTTTGACAAATGGCGAACAGGAACGCAAGGCACTGAATGAAACCCGTATTGGTGCGCAAATCCAGTTGTCAAAACCTTTAGAGCGCCTGTTGGCCAGTCAGGTCGATTATAAGGAATGGTATGACCTGCGTATTGAAGCGATGTTGTTGCAGGCTCAAATGCACACCAGCCCATTACGTGGTTTGCTCGGTGCACGTGTTGGCCTGATTCCACACCAACTTTATATCGCGCATGAGGTGGGCAAGCGCTTTGCACCCCGTGTTCTTCTTGCGGATGAGGTTGGGCTTGGTAAAACCATTGAAGCGGGCCTGATTATCCACCAGCAACTAAAAACAGGACGTTCGGAACGTATCCTGATTTTGGTACCTGATTCATTGCAGTATCAATGGATGATTGAAATGCGTCGCCGTTTCAATCTGCAATTCTCCCTGTTTGACCTAACTCGTACCGCTTCGATTAAGGAGCATGATCCTGACCTGAATCCATTCCTGACTGAGCAATGCATTATTGCCAGTGTCGATTTGATGATTGACCACGAAGATCTGCGTGAGCAGGCTTTGGAAGCAGGTTTTGACTTGCTAGTGGTTGATGAAGCTCATCATTTGATGTGGAGTGAGGAAGAGGGCGGCAATGACCGTTATGATCTGGTTGAAGAACTGGCAGAACAAACGGCGGGTGTGTTGCTCCTGACTGCAACCCCTGAACAGTTGGGTGTGGAAAGCCATTTTGCCCGTCTTCGTTTACTCGATCCGCAACGTTTTAGCAGCCTTGATCGTTTCCTTGATGAGGAAGAGCAATATCAGCAAACGGCAAAAGTGGCTGAAGTGTTGATGTCAGATGAGGCATTGACCGAAGAGCATTTAGCTGCACTTGAGGGCTTATTGGGTCATCGTATTAATGATCAGCCTGAACAACGTATGCGTGCGATTCATGAATTGTTGGATCGTCATGGTACAGGTCGTATCCTGTTCCGTAACACCCGTGAGGCGATTCAGGGCTTCCCAGGCCGTGATTGCCAGCCAGCACCACTACCAGTCCCAGAAGACTGGTCATTTGATGGCAAAATGCGTGAGCAAATGTGGCCAGAAGAGGGGCAGCTTGATGGTGCATGGATGGAAAATGATCCGCGTGTGCCTTGGTTGATGGAAGTACTGCGCAAGGACTTAAAACACAAAAAAGTGTTGTTGATCGCGCGTAGTGGGCCTGTGGTGGAGGCTTTGGAAAATGTATTGCGCTTACATGCGGGCATTCGTACTGCGATGTTCCATGAGGGCATGAGCCTGCTTGAACGTGATCAGGCGGCGGCATATTTTGCTGAGGACAGCTATGGTGCGCAGATTCTACTCTGTTCTGAAATTGGTTCAGAGGGGCGTAATTTCCAGTTTGCCAGTGACTTGATATTGTTTGACCTGCCTGCCAACCCTGATGTGCTGGAACAACGTATTGGACGTTTAGATCGTATTGGTCAGGAAAACCGTATTCAGATTCATGTGCCATATTTGATCGGTACAGCGCAGGAACGTATGTTCCGCTGGTATAACGAAGCACTGAATATTTTCAGCAATATTTCTCCAACAGCCCAAACGCTGCAAGAGAACTTTATTGTTGAACTGAAAGACTGTCTATTGGCAGATCAAGGGCAAACCTTTGAAGACTTGCTTGAAGAAGTCAATGTACAACGCCAAGCTTTGGAAGCTGAACTACAGGCAGGTCGTGACCGTTTGCTTGAGTACAATTCTTGTCGTCCAGTGGTGGCGCAGGGCATTGTACAGGCGCTTGAGGATTATGATGACAACACCACTTTACCAATGTTCGTAAAGCGTTTTATGTCATCAACCAATATTGACTTTGATGAGCAAAGCAATGGTACGGTCATCATCAAGCCAACCGACCAGATGCAGGTTCAAGGTCTGACCTTGGACGAAGAGGGCATGACCGCAACGTTCTATCGTGATCAGGCGCAAATCCGTGAAGATGCACAATATCTGACACTGGAGCATCCATTTATTGAAAGTGTCATGGAAATGATCCGTACACAGTCATTTGGCAGTACCAATGTGGCTTTGCTGAAATCGAATGCATTAAAGCAAGGTTCGGTGTTACTGGAAGTGTGGTTTAAGGTTGATGTGGTTGCGCCGAAGGCATTGAACTTGCCATCAAGCCTGCCAAAACAGTTGATTCGTGTGTTGCTGAGTGAAAATGGTCAGGATTTGTCTGCCAAGATTGATCCAAGCATTTTACGTCCATATTTGCATCATCTGGATGGTAATAGCTGTCGCCAGGTGGTGAAAGCCCGTCGTGATGTGATTGAAACCCGCTATGCGCAAGCTTTGGATATTGCCAAAACCTCATTGCCAGAATTAATTGAGCAAGCGAAAGGACATTATGGTCACAAATGGCAATATGAAATTGACCGTTTAACTTATCTCAAGCAATTTAATCCAAGCATCCGTCAGGATGAAATTGAGCGTTTACAGAAATTCCAACAGGAAGGCTTAGGTTTACTGGATAGCCTTTCTGTCACCCCAGAAGCGATTCAGGTGTTGGTGGTGGTCAAACCTTAACTCATCACCATGCAATAAAAAAACGAGGATCATTTGACCCTCGTTTTTTTATTGCTGAACAGAAATTACTTTTGTTCAATATTGGCTTCAAGGAACCATAAATATTGATCCAGGTCTTCCAAAGCGGCATGGATAATATCTTCAGAAATCGGGTCCTGAATCTCATCAATCGTGTCACGTAAATGGTTTGCCACCACGCCATAACGATCGGCAAGTTCTTTCAAATGATCCTGTACCGCATGAATTTCCACAGGATACGGTTTTAAATGTGATGTTTGCGATACCGTTTGGGTCGTTCCCAGTGCCGTACCGCCAATTTGTACAGCACGTTCAGCCACATTGTCCAGATGGGTGATCAATGAGGTGCGGAACATATCCAGCATTTCATGCACGGCAATAAAGTTGCTGCCGCGCATATTCCAGTGTGCCTGCTTGGTGAGCAAGGATAAATCAATAAGATTTGCAAGTATTTGATTTAATATTTTGACCGTTGCTTCTTTGATGGAATCATCTAAATTATTACGTGTATAAACTTTTAAAGCTTTCGCTGCTGAAGAACTCATAGTTACCTCATTTCAATTTTAATAAGAATGAAAATGGATCAAAACCATTTATTTCGATAAATATTTTACGCCGTTGAATACGCCTGAATGTTTCGATTTTGGCTGCTTTTGTATCAGTTTGAATACTGTGCTGAATATAAAGAGGGGAATATGGGAAGAAATGTAAGTGGGTTGATTGGGTGTGGTACAAGTAAGGGCTGCACCACACGGAAACATAAAACTAGAGCGGTTCTTCTGTTAAGTGACGGGCACCTGTCAGGATCATACGGATCATGAGCATGGTTTGTTCTGCGACTTCAATCCGTTGTTCAGCAGACAGGTCAATCACTTTCGCACCCATGTTAAACACCAGTTGGGTGATGGCCTTGGCGGCAATATCCGCATGTGGCATGTGACTGTTATTGTTGATCTGTTCCAGGCGAATCAGGTCTTCGTGCAACTCTTGCTGGAAGAAGGAAAGCTGGCGGTCTACCGCCTCTTTATAGGAAGTTGAACCTGTATAGCTTTCACGTAACAACAAGCCCAAATAACCTTCATCTGCATCCAGAAGTTGAATAAAAACTTCGACTGAACTGCGGATAATACTATGTTGCAATACTGCCTGTAGGCGTGCTTCACGAATGATTTTACGCAGTACCAAGCCTGCCCGATCAATCAGGGCAATTGCGAGTTCATCAATGTCCCTGAAATGACGATAAAAACTATTCGGTGCAATGCCTGCCTCACGCGCGATTTCCCTTAAACTCAGGGAAGAGATGCTCTTTTGTGGGCCAATCAGGTTCAGGGTGGCTTGAAATAACTCTTCTTTGGTAATGGTGGCTTTTCGGCCAACCGAACGTACAGGAGATTTTATGGGAATAAGATCCTGTTCATCTGTTGCGGGTTTGGGACTGGGTGGTAAAACAGAAGAATGAACCATCATTTTCAAAACATAAATAAGCTGCTTGGGATTATAACGATTGTCGATGGGCTTGTGAAATGTAAATCAATCGGGGTTGCTTTCCACTGTGGGAAACAGGGAAAGCCCCATGTCCGCAAGACACTGACCTTGACTGCACGCCTTTCCTCTTATGGTAAACATTTTGTAAAAAATCCTGTTTACAATTCTTTTTGAATAAATATACAAGTGTATATACAAATAAATATACATATGTATAATAATTAAGAAAACAACTAGAGTAACTGCGCATGCAAGCAATCGAAAAGAGGGCTTCCCTGTTTAACTCAATGGCTCAAAGTGTCATGAACAGCCATGATGCCAATTTTTGGTTACAGAAAATCAACCCTTTATGGTCAATTAATCAGCCTCTTGCCAAAGTCGTAAAAAAACAAATTGTGGCAAAAGATATGGTGAGCCTTATTTTGCAATGTAATCGCCATGTGCAACGTGGTGTTGCAGGGCAGCATCATCCTGTGACGGTGGAAATTGCAGGTCGTCATTATGAAAGAACCTACAGCCTGATGCAGGTCGATGCAGACCATCTCTGCCTAACGGTGAAAAAAGTTGATCAAGGTCTGGTCAGTTCTTGGTTGGTTGATCAAAGTCAAACAGGTGATATTCTGCGTTTGGGACAGCCTTATGGTGAAATGCAGCAGCAGGTTCAAACACCAAAGCTATTATTACTTGCAGCAGGTAGTGGCATTACCCCAATGCTGAGCTTGATTGAGGCTTTCTGTCAGTCCAGACAGCTTAAAGCCATATCTGTGCAATTGATGTATTGGGTGAAAACGCATGAAGATGTGGCTTATGCTGAGTACCTAAAAGAAGTCGCTGAAAACTTTCCGAATTTCACTTATCAGATTTTTTATACGCAGGAACAGGATCAACGTTTAAACCAGGCTCATGTTGACCAACTTAAATCTTTAAATGAAACCACGGTTTATGCCTGTGGCCCATCAGGCTTTGCAGCAACTGCGGAAACATTGTTTAAGCATGCAGCCTCAATCCAGACCGAAGCCTTTAGCCTAAGCCAGTTTGATACCGATGCAACTGATACAGGTTTTATCAATGTCACATTGACACAATCCAATAAGACTATTGCTATTCCAAAAGGTCAGTCGATTCTAAGCAGTTTGGAACATCAGGGGATCAAGCCGAAGCATGGTTGCCGTATGGGAATCTGTAATAAGTGTGCCTGTAGCAAAGCACAAGGTTCGACCAAAAACTTGCTCAATGGCTCAGCAAACCATGAGCCAAGCCAGTTACTCAAGATTTGCGTAAATTCAGCTCAATCTGATCTTGTGATTGATCTATAAGCGAGAATGACAATATGAATATGCCTGTAAAATATCAATTTTTTCAAAATCCTAAAAATCGTAATTTAACTGAAGCCGAACTGGCTGCTTTTGCCAGAGAACTGGATCAAATCAAGCAAGAAGTTCTGGACGATTTGGGCGAGAAAGATGCCAAATACATTCGCCGTGTTTATTCGTCAATCCGCTATAGTAGCTTTCTAGGTCGTGCCTTACTGTTTGCTGGATGGTTTCCGCCTGCATGGCTATTGGGTACAGGTTTACTTAGTTTTGCCAAAATCATGGAAAATATGGAATTGGGCCATAATGTCATGCATGGGCAGTATGACTGGATGAATGATCCTAAATTTAACGGTCAAACCTATGAGTGGGATACGGTTGGCACCTCGGATAACTGGCGACAAACCCATAACTATAAGCACCATACCTATACCAATGTTAAAGGCATGGATGATGATGTCGGTTATGGCGTATTTCGCCTGTTTCCTGAACAACGCTGGACCAGGTTTTCGGTCATACAACCGCTATACATTTTACCATTTAGCCTATTGTTTCAATGGGGGGTCGCCATCCAGAATCTGGAATTGGGTAAGGTGGTGTATAAGCGTAAAACGATGACAGAGTTTAAGCAGGAGTGGAATCCTGTACAGAAGAAAATCGCCAAGCAACTGTTTAAGGATTATGTATTTTTCCCATTGATTGCAGGGCCATCAGCCATTCCTGTGTTTACAGGAAATCTTGTTGCCAATGGTATCCGTAATATCTGGACATTCAGCATTATTTTCTGTGGTCACTTTACCAAAGATGCAGAAGTATTCCCTAAAACAGTGCTGCAAGATGAAAGTCGTGGACATTGGTATATGCGCCAGATTCGTGGTTCATCCAATTTAACGGGGTCCGAGGCATTCCATATTTTGACAGGGCATCTCAGCCATCAGATTGAGCATCATTTGTTCCCAGATATTCCTGCACGCCGTTATCGCCAAATTGCACCGAAAGTACAGGCCGTGTGTGAAAAGTATGGTCTAAACTACAATAATGCGAGTTTTGTAAAACAGTTTGGTGAAGTGGTTGGACGTATTTTTAAATATGCGCTGCCTTTTAAAAAGTAAGCTTTGAAGTAAGATAAAAGCCCTGAATAGATTGAATTCAGGGCTTTTTTATTTTTACTTCTTCTTTTTCGAAATCCACATGGTGATGGTTGCACGGAAAACTTTATCATTGTGCTGATCCAATATATCGACATTAACCAGATACTCGCCTGCCTTTTCCCAATCATAATGACTGTCCACTGGTGTGGCGATTGCGACCAGATCAGTTTCCGCTTTCTTTAAATATTCAACGGTCATGCCTTTGGGAATCCAGCGATGGCTAGAGGGAACCGTGACTTCAGTCATGGTGCCGCCTGCCAGTTCAGCCATATTGCACATCGCAATCGCATGAACCGTACCAATATGATTCAGTACAGCACGTTTTTTCCTAATTGAGATTTTACAGGAATTGGGTTTTAGCTCCTCAAATAAGGGCGAAATGCTGCCAAAATAAGGGGCTTTTAGGCACAGCATGCGTGTGAATGTCCATTTGCCAGCAGGTAAGGCAGAGACTTTATTCCATAACTCTAAAGTTGAAGCCATTTTAAGATTTCCATTAACAGAACTAAATTCTTTTACAGAATATAATTCTGTTTGCAGGTTGTGGTCAAGTCATCCACAATAGTTCCGACCATTGGTAAATCTGATTGAACTATGCAGGCAGCTCAGCAATTATTGGAACGTCTATATCCACAACGTAGATCATTACTAAAACGACAGATCTTATTGGATGCATTGTCCTGCTTTCTGGAATATGGTCTGGAAACAACCAGCATTGAAATGATTCGGGAAAAATCGGAGAGTAGCGTGGGGGCGATTTACCATCATTTTAACAATAAGGATGGAATCATTGCTGCACTGGTTTTTGCCGCGCTGGATGATCAGGCACAATTACGGGAGCAGTATTTACAGGAGACACAATCTTTACAAGAGTTTTTGTATGCCTTGATCTATGCTTATGCCGATTGGGTGTCTGAGCAACCAAAGTTTGCCCAGTTCTTGGTGCTCGCCCATTTTAGTGTGATGCAGGGTGAATACCGACAGACATTGAATGAAAAGAATAAAGCAAGAAATCAAAAAATAGTCAGCCATGTTTCAAGCTATGCCGATGCCGCCTTATTAAAATCAGTTCCAGCAGAACTCATGATGTCACTGGTGATTGGGGCAACTGAAAGTTACTGTCGGGCTTGGTTATCTGGCAAAGTGGAAACCACACCTAAAGTCTATCGGGATGTGCTGGCAAAAGCAGCCTGGGATTCTTTGCAGAATTTAGGTGTAAATTGATACAGGAAAAGGCATATTGCATGCCTTTTCCTGATTCTGGATAGTTATTTAAACTGAATCGACCCATTGGCGCTAACCGTGATTTTTGATTCACCCGCTGCCATGTCCTGTGCAGGTGCAGCTTCTGCCATCGCAAATTTTGCCATGCCACCACGCATCATCGGTTGCGGAAAATAGTTACTGGTATTTAGGTTTAAACTGACCAGATTATATTGGGTTTTATTCCATGCCTGTGTAATCGCCTGTGCACGTTGCTGGAAGTTTTTAGAGGCCTCAATCATCAATTCATTTTCAACTTTCTTACGCTGTTCATCCGACACGGTGAAATTGATGGATTGGGTCTGGAAGCTTTGCTGCAACTCGCTAATCAACTGGCTTGCCGCCTTAAAGTCCTTACTTTCAAGCTGAATTTCAGCACGGGCACGCCATTCTTTTAACTTGCTGCTGTCATTGTCATAAACAGGGTAGGTACTTTGCGCCCCAGTTTCGACTTTAACTTGTGAATATTTACGCGAAATCGCCTGTGCCTGATTCATCAGTTGATTAATCTGGTTGGAAAGCTCAGCGGGCTGCTTGTGGCTTTTCTCAATATAGAGAACAGCACGCATTTCATCATTGGCCACCTGACGTGACGCATCGGCCTGAATATTGACAATATTGTAGTTCAGGCTCTCGGTGTCATGGGCAAAAAGGGAGGGGCTAAGGGCCGCGCCGACCATCATGGTAACAAGTGCTAAAGTACGCATAAAATTTTCCTGAAAATGAGGATTAAAAAATTATTTTTCACAGCTTTGATCTTAAAAAGAAGTGATGGGAAACTTCTGCATATTTTGTGGTGTCTTTGTAATGGATTAGGGAGGTTTTGCAACAGAAAAATAAAGCAAAAAATGATTAAAAATAGTGGATTAGGTAAAAGTGTTTGACCATTTATCTAAAATACAAACTGCAAATAAAAAAAGCATACTTTCTTTCACTTGTCACATAGTATGATGATAATTCATCATAGTTATTGGAAAGAAGTATTTTTTCAATAAGATTAGATGAATGTCGGGCATAAAAAGTGTTTATTTTCTTTGAAAATTAGGTATCATCTCGCACCTAGTTGAAAGATATAAAACATTGTGTCTGCACTAGATTCTAAAAAGCACCGAGTCAAACGACCGCAAGTCACCAGACTTATTTCTTTTACCCATATCAGAGATGGTAATTCGATATGAGCGTTACTTCCGTAAACCCTGCCGCTGATGCAACCAACGAATATTATTTGACTCGCCAAAGTCAGATGGAATCGAATGTTCGTAGTTATCCACGTAAATTACCGTTAGCGATAGCGAAAGCACAAGGCTGCTGGGTTACTGATGTTGAAGGTACACAGTACCTCGATTGTTTAGCTGGGGCAGGGACATTGGCTTTAGGTCATAATCATCCTGCGGTGATTCAAAGTATTCAGGACACATTGGCAAGTGGTTTGCCATTGCATACTTTAGACTTAACGACTCCTTTAAAAGATGCGTTTACTGAGGCGCTTTTGGCTTATTTGCCAGGCGGTAAAGAAGAATATTGCCTACAGTTCTGTGGTCCATCTGGTGCAGATGCAACTGAGGCAGCCATCAAACTGGCAAAAACCTATACAGGTCGTAGCTCAGTGATCAGTTTCTCTGGTGGTTACCATGGGATGACACATGGTTCACTGGCAATGACAGGTAACCTGTCTGCGAAGAATGCGGTAAATGGCTTAATGCCAGGCGTACAGTTTATGCCGTACCCGCATGAATACCGTTGCCCACTGGGTCTGGGTGGTGAGGCAGGTGTAGATGCCTTAACCTACTTCTTCGAAAACTTTATCGAAGATGTTGAAAGTGGTGTGACCAAACCTGCTGCCGTTATTCTTGAAGCGATTCAGGGTGAAGGTGGTGTGGTGACTGCGCCAGTAAAATGGTTGCAAAAAATCCGTGAAGTGACTGAAAAGCACAACATCGTTTTAATTCTGGACGAAGTCCAGGCTGGTTTTGCACGTTCAGGCAAAATGTTTGCCTTTGAACATGCTGGAATCGAGCCAGATGTTGTGGTGATGTCTAAAGCGGTGGGTGGTGGTTTACCACTTGCTGTATTGGGTATTAAGCGTAAGTTTGATGCCTGGCAACCAGCAGGCCACACGGGTACGTTCCGTGGTAACCAGTTGGCTATGGGTACTGGCTTGGTGGTGTTAAAAACCATTACTGAACAGAATCTTGCTCAAAATGCGCAACAGCGTGGTGATTTCCTACAGGCTGAGTTCAAGAAACTTGCCCAGGAATTCCCATGTATCGGCAATGTGCGTGGTCGTGGCCTGATGATCGGTGTTGAGATCGTTGATGAGCGCAAACCAGCAGACCATATGGGTTCTCTGCCAGCAGATGCGCAATTGGCGGCTGCGATTCAAACGGCTTGTTTCAACAACAAGTTATTGCTTGAGAAAGGTGGTCGTAACGGTACGGTGATCCGTTTACTTTGCCCATTGATCATCAATCAGGATGAATGTGTTGAAGTGATTGCACGCTTCAAGAAAGCGGTTGCTGAAGCATTGAAAGCGGTACGAGGCTAATTCATGGTTGATTTTGCAGAACATCGTAAAGCGTTACTCTGCAATGATGCACAATCCATTGCTGACTACCAGTCGGCAATGGGCGAAGCGGTTAAGGCCGTTTCAGCATGGTTGCAAAACGACAAAATGTACACAGGTGGAAGCATTAAGGACTTGCGTGCCGCAATTTCTTTTCATCCATCGAAAGAGGGTTTGGGCGTACAGCAATCATTACAACGTATGGTTGAGCTTTTCCTCAATAAAAGCCTAAAAGTACATCACCCACATTCATTAGCACACTTACACTGCCCAACCATGGTGATGAGCCAGATTGCGGAAGTGCTGATCAATGCGACCAACCAGTCAATGGACTCGTGGGATCAAAGCCCAGCGGGTTCATTGATGGAAGTTCAGTTGGTTGACTGGCTTCGTCAGAAAGTAGGTTATGGTTCTGGTCAAGCTGGCGTGTTTACCTCTGGTGGTACACAGTCAAACCTGATGGGTGTATTGTTGGCGCGTGACTGGTGCATCTCGAAAAACTGGCAAGACGAAAACGGCAAGCCGTGGTCGGTTCAGCGCGATGGTATCCCAGCGGAAGCAATGAAAAACGTCAAAGTCATCTGTTCTGAAAATGCACACTTCTCTGTGCAAAAGAACATGGCAATGATGGGGATGGGTTTCCAGTCAGTTGTGACTGTTCCTGTGAACGAAAATGCACAGATGGATGTGGATGCGCTAGAAAAAACTATGGCGCATCTTCAGTCTGAAGGCAAAATCGTAGCATGTGTGGTAGCGACAGCAGGTACAACCGATGCGGGTGCGATTGATCCGCTCAAGAAAATCCGTGAAATTACCACCAAGTATGGTTCATGGATGCATATTGATGCGGCTTGGGGTGGTGCACTGATTCTTTCCAATGACCATCGGGCCATGCTGGATGGGATTGAATTATCAGACTCGATCACGCTGGATTTCCATAAGCATTATTTCCAGAGCATTAGCTGTGGTGCTTTCTTGTTGAAAGACGAAGCAAACTATCGCTTTATGCATTATGAAGCAGAGTACTTAAACTCTGCCTATGATGAAGAACATGGTGTACCTAACCTTGTGTCTAAGTCATTACAAACGACCCGTCGTTTTGATGCATTGAAATTATGGATGACGGTTGAAGCATTGGGCGAAGAGCTTTATGGTTCAATGATTGATCATGGCGTGAAATTAACACGTGAAGTTGCTGACTATATCAAGGCAACTGATGGTCTGGAATTGTTGGTTGAGCCACAATTTGCTTCCGTGTTGTTCCGTGTTGTGCCGCAGGGCTATCCTGCTGAGTTTATCGATAGCTTGAACCAAAACGTGGCAGATGAATTATTTGCGCGTGGTGAAGCGAATATTGGTGTCACTAAAGTGGGTGATGTTCAGTCATTGAAGATGACCACGCTAAGTCCAGTTGCAACGCTTGAAAACGTTCAGAATTTGCTTGCACTTGTGCTTGCAGAAGCCGATCGTATTAAAGAGTCGATTGCAGATGGTACCTATACACCACCGATTGATTAATCGGGTGTTATGTGGAAAAGAAGATCGCTTAGGCGGTCTTTTTTTATATTCGATCTGTAATGAGTTGTTTTTAATCGTTTTGCTATAAATCATTAGAAACAAGATGATTATAAAACTGTAGATAATGGGTTAAAAAATAGTCAATAATGCCCTTGTCTAGCTTACAATCATTAACATCATCAAAGCGTCATAAAGTTGTCACCTAATTGTCATATTATCCACTCAAAATGCAATTAACCAAAGTACAACACTTCAAGTAACAAGCGTTGTAAATTAAATTGCATAAATGAGAGAACACATAATGCGCTTAAATCCACGTCATATCGCAATTGCATTCGCTATATCTGGGGCAACTGTAGCAACGGCTGCAAACGCAGCTCGTGACACCATCCAGATTGCTGGTTCATCAACTGTATTGCCGTTTGCAAGTATTGTTGCTGAAGAGTTTGGTAATACTTTCCCACAATTCAAGGCACCTGTTGTCGGTTCAGGCGGTACAGGCGGTGGCTTGAAACAATTCTGTCAAGGTGTGGGTGACAACACCATCGACATCGCCAATGCTTCACGTAAAATCAAGGATACTGAACTTGATGCGTGTAAGAAAGCTGGTGTAAACCAGGTACAGGAAATCAAGGTTGGTTATGACGGGATTGTTTTCGCGTCAAACGTAAAAAAAGCGGCGTATAAATTAAAGCCTGTACACGTGTTTACTGCACTTGCAGCACAACTTCCATCAAATGGCAAATTGGTTCCAAACCCATATACCACATGGAACCAGATTGACCCATCATTACCGAATGAGGCAATCACTTTGGTGATTCCTGCGTCTAACCACGGTACACGTGAAGTGTTCCAGGAAAAAATGATTGATGCAGGTTGTGAATCATTTGATTACTTCAAGAACCTTGATAAAGACGAACAGAAGAAAGCATGTTCAAGCTTCCGTAAAGATGGTCGTGTGATTGAAGTTGCGGGTGACTATACTGAAACATTGGCTCGCTTGAAAACCTCGCCAAATGCGGTTGGCGTGTTTGGTCTGGGCTTCTATGACTCAAACCGTGACAAGTTGCGTGTAGCGACTGTAAATGGTGTAACGCCATCAGAGAAAACCGTGCTGGATGGTAGCTACCTTGTTTCTCGTCCATTGTTCTTCTACGTGAAAGGCGAACACTTAAAATCAATCAAAGGTTTAGCTCAGTATCCAGAGTTTTTCCTTAACAAGAAAATTTCTGGTAAAGGTTCTAAACTGGAAAAAGCTGGCCTGATTCCTTTAAGCGACAAAGAGCGTGCGAAAATTCTGGCTGATTTTAAAGCTGGCAAATCAGTAAAATAATATTGTGAAAAGGGAGGCTGGTGAAACTTGTGATCATCAGCCTTTTTATCTAGCTAGGTTTTTTCAAATCATGAAAATTGAGAAAACAGTGGAGATTACATGAATCTGCTACTTATCGGTGTGTTATTGGCCCTTGTGGCAATCGCATATCAAATTGGGCTGAGCAAAAGCCGTAATCTGGCAGGTAAGGG
Source organism: Acinetobacter sp. GD03645 (assembly GCF_029845285.1). Classification (NCBI taxonomy): domain Bacteria; kingdom Pseudomonadati; phylum Pseudomonadota; class Gammaproteobacteria; order Moraxellales; family Moraxellaceae; genus Acinetobacter; species Acinetobacter sp. GD03645. Next base: position 87,055 of record NZ_JAOCLL010000003.1, read on the forward strand.
AAGTAACTCGGCAACACTCCATTCTCGTCCAGTGTATTATGGGGCGTTGGTGGCTTTGTGGTGTGGTGTTCCTGCTTTTTTAATTTTGATCATTTGGAACTTGGTTGAGCCAAGTGTGCTACAGCATATTATCTTTAATAATATTCCAGCCTCTGCCAGTGCAACAATGGATGCGGCAGGGCGTGATGTGCTGATTGACCGTGTGCAGGCAATTGCATCGGGTTTTGGGGTCACCGATCAACCTGCAGCCTATGAAGTCGCAGCGGCACAACAGCTTGCAAAATTTCAGACGATTGGTTCCTTTGCAAAATTAGCGGTCGTGATCAGTGCGGCGTTGGCAGGTCTGGTGTGGGCGAAACGCCATGTGAGCCAGCAATACCGTGCCCGTAATACCGTTGAGAAAGCAATTAATGTTGGCTTGATCCTGTGTTCAGGTGTCGCGATTCTGACCACAATTGGTATTGTGCTCTCGATGCTGAAAGAAGCTTTGCACTTTTTCCATTTTGTGAGTCCAGTGGATTTCTTTTTCGGAACAGAGTGGAACCCTGGTTTTAGTACCACAGGAAATGCAGAGGGAAGCTACGGCATTTTACCGTTGCTTTGGGGCACTTTAATGGTGAGTGGTATTGCCTTGCTGGTTGCTGTACCGATTGGTTTGCTGATAGCAATTTATCTGGCTGAATATGCATCACAACGCCTACGTTCCTGGGCCAAGCCAACCATTGAAGTATTGGCGGGTATTCCAACCATTGTTTATGGTGTATTTGCCTTGATGATCATTGGACCATTTTTCAAGATGGTCGGTGAGAGTGTGGGGATTGATATCAATGCGACCAGTGCCTTAACGGCGGGTTTTGTGATGGGAATCATGATCATCCCATTCGTTTCATCACTTTCAGATGACATCATTACCCAGGTTCCGCGTGCCTTGCGTGATGGTTCTTTGGGGCTGGGCGCGACCAAGTCGGAAACCATCCGTCAGGTGGTGTTGCCAGCCGCATTGCCAGGGATTACAGGTGCTTTCCTGCTTGCGGTGTCCCGTGCGGTGGGTGAAACCATGATTGTGGTGCTGGCCGCAGGGAACAGTCCATTGCTGCATGCCAATCCATTTGAAGCGGTTTCAACCGTGACTGTGACCATTGTGAAACAGTTAACCAGTGATACTGATTTTGCCAGTCCACAGGCATTGGTGGCATTTGCCCTTGGTTTAACCTTGTTTGTGATCACTTTGGGTTTAAACATTATTGCACTGTACATCGTGCGCAAATATCGTGAGCAATACGAATGAGTTCATCAAATACATCTCCTCTGGATCAGAACGTATTTGATCCACAAGTGGCTGCTGAACAACGTGAACAGCGCAAAAGAAAAATCCAGAGTTCTTTGGCAAAGCGCCACCGCAAAGAAAAGGCGTTCCGTTTTGCTGGCTTCTCGGCAGTGGTGATTGGCCTTGCATTTGTTGCCTTGCTGTTTGGTAGTATTCTGGCAAAAGGTCTGCCATCTTTCTGGCAAAGCAGCATGACGGTTCCAGTTTATTTTGACCCAGCCATTATTAATGTTGGTGCAAAACCAAAGCAGACGGCAGGTGAAACCCCTGCGCACTTTGAAGAGCGTATGGTGGCCTGGCAAACTGAAATGGGTATGGTGGACTGGGATGCCCTGATCGTGAATGGCATCGTTTCCAAAGATAAATCGCTTGAAGATCAGCGTGATTATTTAAGTGGCTTGTACACCAGTTCTGAAGCCTATCGTTTACGTGACATGGTGTTGGCAAATCCAGCCCTGATTGGAAGCAAGCAGGAGATTAAGTTCCTGGCCGATGCCAATGTGGATGTCTGGCTCGCTGGAAATATTGACCGTAACCTGCCTGATGACCAGCAACAGCTTGATCCAGAAGTGCGCCAGCTTGCAGATAAGTTAAAGTCAGAGGGGATTATTGCCAATACGTTCAATACCAATCTGTTCTTTAGCCCAGATTCACGCAGTTCACCTGCGACCAGTGGTTTGGCTGGGGCATTCATGGGTTCATTGTTTATGATGTTGATCGTCATCATCATCTCGATTCCAATTGGGGTGGCGAGTGCAATCTATCTTGAAGAGTTCGCGCCAAAGAACATGATGACCGACATCATTGAAGTGAACATCAACAACCTGGCAGCAGTTCCATCGATTGTGTTCGGTTTGCTGGGTGCGGCAATCTTTATTGGCTGGATGCAGTTGCCTTTATCTGCGCCGTTGGTGGGTGGTTTGGTACTGAGTCTTATGACCTTGCCTACCGTGATTATTACCACGCGTGCCTCATTAAAAGCGGTGCCACCATCGATTCGTCAGGCTGCTCTAGGTCTTGGTGCATCAAAAGTTCAAACCGTTTTTCATCATGTATTGCCACTTGCATTGCCAGGGATTATGACTGGCGCAATCATTGGGATTGCACATGCGTTGGGTGAGACCGCACCATTATTGTTGATTGGTATGAGTGCTTTTGTTGCCAGCGTTCCGACCACACCACTGGATCAGGCAACCGCATTGCCAGTACAGGTATATTTATGGCAGGGCAATGAGCTGCGTAATTTCTTTGAAGGGCGTACCGCGGCAGCGATTATTGTGTTGCTTGCCCTCATGATTGGTTTAAACAGCCTTGCAATCTGGCTCCGTAAGAAATTTGAAGTGCGTTGGTAATTGAGGAGAGTACAATGAATACGATTGATATTATGAACGCCGTAGAAAAGGATAAATCAGTGAATCCACAACAAACAGAATTTACGTCATCTGAAGCGCAAGTTCAGCAATCAAGTACTGCATTTGTCTCTCAGTTTGAAACGGCTTCTTCAGGTAAAAAGCCAAAAACCAGTGAAGTGAAAATCAGTACCAAGGATGTTCATGTTTATTATGGTGAAACTGAAGCGATCAAAGGCATTGACCTGGATATTTACCAGAATGAAGTGATTGCGTTCATTGGTCCATCAGGTTGTGGTAAATCAACATTCCTACGTACCTTAAACCGTATGAATGACACTATTGATAGCTGTCGTGTGACAGGTAAGGTGACACTGGATAATCAGGACATCTATGATCCCAACCTTGACGTGGTATTGCTGCGTGCACAGGTAGGGATGGTGTTCCAGAAGCCAAACCCATTTCCAAAATCAATTTTTGACAATGTTGCCTATGGCCCGAAATTGCATGGCTTGGCACGTGACAAATATGATCTGGAAGAAATTGTTGAAAATAGTCTGCGTAAAGCAGGTCTATGGGATGAGGTGAAAGACCGTTTAAGCCAGCCAGGAACAGGTTTGTCTGGCGGCCAGCAACAGCGTTTATGTATTGCGCGTACCATTGCGGTCAGCCCAGAAGTGATCCTCATGGATGAGCCTTGTTCAGCATTGGACCCGATTGCGACGGCGAAAATTGAAGAACTGATTTCTGAACTGTCTGAACAATACACCATTGCAATCGTGACCCACTCCATGCAACAGGCTGCGCGTGTGTCTGACCGTACCGCCTACTTCCATTTGGGTGACCTGATTGAAGTCAACTCGACTGAAAAAGTCTTTACTCAGCCTGACCATCAACTCACAGAAGCCTATATCACAGGCCGTTTTGGTTGATACCATGCCGTATATATCAAAGGGCCTACGGGCTCTTTTTTTATGATACAGATGAAAATGAATCTATTTTGCAAAAACGCTATTGAATTTTTATTGAACAGACCACATCTTAGAGGCATAAAGACGAACTCAAGAGCACTTACTTTATGTTATTCCATTTACCTAAATTTCCTGCTGAAATTCGTATTAGCCATTTAAATGCGCGTGTGAATGAACAAAGAAAAAAAATTGCGCAAACAACAGCATCCCGTTTGGAATTATTACAACTGGTTCAGCAGCTTGCCAAGGAAGCCAAGGTTCGTAAGAAAAATGACCAGAAAATCTTCGTTTTAGACTTCAAGGGCGATATACAGGCTTCCGCGGTTGATACCCTGCGTGAAGAGATTACCCTGATTTTGGCAACTGCCAAAGCTGGGCATGACCGTGTGATTGTACGTCTGGAAAGTCCAGGTGGAATGGTGCATGGCTATGGTTTGGCTGCGGCTCAATTGGTTCGTTTACGTGATGCTGGTTTTCATGTGACGATTTGTGTTGATAAGGTTGCTGCCAGTGGCGGTTACATGATGGCATGTATTGCCAATGAAATTGTTTCAGCACCGTTTGCCGTGGTGGGTTCAATTGGCGTGGTTGCACAGGTACCGAACTTTAACCGTTTATTGAAACAACATAATGTGGACTTTGAACTGTACACCGCTGGTCAATATAAACGCACCGTAACCATGTTTGGTGAAAATACTGCTGAAGGTAAGGCCAAGTTTGAAGAGGAATTGCAGCAGACCCACGTGCTGTTTAAGCACTTTATTGAAAAATACCGTCCACAACTCAACGTTGAAAAAGTTGCAACAGGTGAGCACTGGTATGGTGAAGATGCACGTGAATTAAATCTGGTGGATAAATTACAGACCTCGGATGAATATTTACTGAGTCTTTTATCACAACATGATGTTTATGTGATCAATACCCGCAAACGTCCTACATTTGGTGAAAAACTGGGTTTGCAGGCAGCACAAATGGCTGAGACCCTGATTCCAACAGTGATGGGTAAAATCGCTGATGGCCTCGCCAAGGCAAACAGCACGTTGGTTCAGATGCGTGACCCTAAGTTTTAATCAATTTGTCCTGATCAAAGAAAAGCACCTGTTTAAGGTGCTTTTCTTTTGCTTTTGCCTAAATAGATCAACCCTGTAATGATGGCCCCAATGGTTGCCAGCAGCATATCTTTATGTGCATCCCACATATCTCCCTGCTGTCCATTATAGTTTTCCGCATCTTCAGGCGATAAACCAATGGATAGTCCCCATTCGAGCAACTCATAGAGCATACTGGAAGCCATCACAAACTGGATCACTAGCAGGAATAATGTCAGTGGTTTTGCTGTGGGAAACCAGACCTGAAAACAACGGAGAAAAAATGGGTAAAGCAATAATCCATAAGCAAAATGCACCAGTCGATCATACATGTTCCGGGACCAGCCCATTGCCTGATTCAGGTCAAAATGAAATAGGGACTTTAACCAGTCATTGTAGGGTACATAGGAATAGAGATAATGGGCCGCAACAATATGGATGAATAGAAAAAGCAGGTATAAACAAAAACTGGAAAAACGGATGCCTATTTTTTTCATGCTGATGATCAGTACAACCAGCATAAACACGGTGCCCACCTGATGCAGTAAATAAGACTCAAGCTCAAGCGGGTGGATGCTGGCAATCCCTACGGCAAGGGCGATGATCCCAAGCGCAATATAATGTTTTAAGCCAAGTTGTTTTTCAATCATGCCGCATCCGAGAAGAAAAAATCATCAGGCAGGGTGATTTATCATTGTTGAGTTGAATCTGGTATTAAAGGTGATGCTGCAACACCGCCAAGCGCCTGACAAGCCTGGAGATAGAGCTGATACTTTTGTTGTACAACTTCATCGAGCGGAATGTCAAACAGATCCTCACCATTTTTATACTGTTCAATATAGGTGCTGGCTTTGTCCTTGTTTGCGGCAAGTGTCTGTTGATAAAAATTGGTAATGGAAGAAGTCGCAAGCTGACTGGTCTCCACGTTGTTACACTGGAAACGCTGCAAAATTTTTTCAGCACGTTTAACTTCACTTGATTGTCCAAATACACATCCTGTTAATTGGGCAATCACAATCAGCACGAATAAGATCTTCATGATATTTAGAATAAAAATTTTTAAAGATTGTTATTGTATATAGAATTTATTCTGGAAATAAATTAATTATGTCTAACATAAGCAATTAAATGACTTAAATAGTGCGGTATAAAATCCAGTTTTGAGATGAAACGCATATTTTTATCTATATATTTGATTTTAATCATGTAATATAACTGGGAAAACAAAAATGAAAAATTTATATAACAATCAGTTTGAGGAGCAGAATGTGAAGATACGCAGGGCGGAAAAAACGGATGTGAATGAGTGTGTTCCGCTGATTTATAGTGCGGGAATTCCCTTGTTTGACTATATTTATCAACATAACCCTATCAGTGCTGAAAGCTTTATTCATAAAGAGTTTTTATCAGAATATGGATATACAAGCTACAAACTGCACTGGGTGGTGGAGAAAGATAACAAGGTGATTGCCACCGTGGCCTGCTATGGAAAAGATGACCTGCTAAAAATGGATAGCGGTACGGTTAAAAACATTCTCACCATGTATCGGTTTCGATCACCTCGTGTTTTGGCGAGAGCGCTGCATTCAGCTTCCGTGGTGACCAAGCCAGTTGCATCAAGCTTGCATATTGCAAATTTTGGTGTGCATCCCGAATATCGTAGTCAGGGAATTGGTCAGTCCTTGTTATCGCATCTAAAGATGCTTGCCCAACAGCAGGGGCATTCGATTTTGTCTTTGGATGTGTCTTGTGAAAATCCTAGAGGACAAAGTCTATATGAAAGGATTGGGTTTAAGGTTGCACAGGAAAACCAGTTCAAGGGGGTAAAAAATGCTAGGGTGCCCAATGGGCGGCGTATGGAATGGAAAATCTAGTGTTCCATTTGCTTAAACTTTCTGGAACAGGTTATGCTCATTTTTCATCGAATTAATTCAACATGCTATGCGTAGTCAATCAGCAGTTTTATCCTGTTTTATCTTATTTTTCTCCTGTGCCTGTCATGCAGGGGATTATAATTTTTTTACAGTGACCAAGGATGATGCTGAAGAAATGTTTGACTCAGCCTATCCGCAACAAGAGAAAACAGATTATTCAATTTTGCATAACCTGTTTTTTCAGGGTGAGCGTTGGCGTGTTTATAACTATACCGCCTATCAGATCAACCAGTTCAACCATAAAATGCTGACAGGTGACACCAGTAACTTATCTCTGGATGATTTTTCAGTTTCATTGGGATATAGCATCATCTACCAACTCAATTCAACCAACCGAATTGGTTATGAATACTTGTCCAGCTTTCCATTTGATCGGGGGCAGTTGGTTCGCTTTTTCTGGTTGCGAATATTTTAGGCCATCTTTTGATATAAACCTGCACGTACCATACCTGCCTTGGTTTCCTTGATTTTTTGCCAACTGGCTGGAAGTTTTAGCTGTGACAAGTCACGGTCTGCCTCAACATAAATATAGGCGTTCGGTCTAATCAATGGTTCAGCCAACTCGGCAAGCTCTTGCCATAAATCAAGGCTGTAGGGTGGATCAAGAAACACTACGTCAAAGCCACTGTGTAATTTCACCAATGCCTGCTGCGCAGTTGAGATCATCAACTGGCAATTTTCCGCTTTCAATAACTGGATATTATCCTTTAAAAAACGTGCTTGGGTTGGGTTGGGTTCAATCATGACCACTTTTGCAGCGCCGCGCGAGAGTGCCTCAAAACCGAGGGCACCCGAACCACTGCACAGATCTAGCACCTGTGCATTCTGAATATCCCACATCAGCCAGTTGAACAAGGTCTCACGGACACGGTCAGGTGTTGGCCTTAAACCCTCAATACTGGCAAAGGGCAGGGAGCGCCGTTTCCATTCACCCCCAATAATGCGTAATTGGTTCTTCATTATTCAGTGATTCCATCGGCTGGCTGCGGTGGCGGTGTAACGGCTGGGGCAGGTGTCACCGTAGGTGGTATTGGCAGTGAGGTTTGCGCCGTTGTCGGTGCAGTGGTATTGCCACTTGGCAATTCGCCTGGCTTGATGCCTGCGGTCATTAAGCCTCCACTCACCTGATGGTTTGCAGGGCGCAGCGGATTCTTGTTGCGTGTCACCAGCCAGTAATCGAAGACTGGACGTGCCAGTTGCGCCGCGGAACCACCATGCTTGCCATTTTCCCACACCACGGCAATCGCGATCTCAGGGTTGTCCGCTGGCGCAAAGCCGACAAATAAACCGTGATCCCACTGTCTTGAGGATAAGGCCGCTTCATTGTAGCGTTTGCCCTGTGCGATACTCTTGACCTGAGCTGTACCTGTTTTTCCAGCAATTGAATATTGTAGGCCACCTTTAATGCCTCGACCTGTTCCTGTTTGGATCACGTCAATCATGGCTGCATGCATATTCAGCCAGTCTTGTTCTGTCCCATTGAACTGAATTTTACCATCAGGGGCATTGTGCACCGTGAATTTTTTTGCACCCTTATTTTCCCGTAACACGTGGGGAGTTACATGCGATCCCTTGTTGGCGGTAATGGCAACCGCCATAGCTAGTTGTAATGGTGTTGCGGTAAATGCACCCTGACCAATACTGACCGAAATGGTTTCACCTTTCAGCCACTTGGATTTGCGGGTACGCATTTTCCATTCAGGGCTTGGATATAAGCCGCTGCTTTCACTTGGCAGGTCAACACCTGTCTTTTCCCCGAAACCAAACTGGCGCATCCAGTCATTCATTTTCTCAATGCCCATGCGGTAGGACAGGATATAGAAATAGGTGTCACAGGAGACCACTTCGGCCTTATGCAGGTTGACCGCACCATGTCCCGTTTTCTTATGGTCACGGAAGCGGTGGCTGTCACCAGGTAAGTTGAAATAGCCTGGGTCGGAAATCGCCGTTCCCCAGTCAACCAGACCATAATGAATCCCACCCAGTCCAAACATTGGTTTAATGGTTGAACCAGGAGGATAGGCACCCTGAACCGCACGGTTATAAAGCGGTTGGTCTAAATTATCGCGTAAACCACTATAGTCTTTCGAACTAATGCCCGTTACGAATAAATTGGGATTGAAGCTGGGACTGGAAACCAGTGCCAGAATTTCACCCGTACGTGGATCCATGGCAACAATCGCACCACGACGGTCCGCCAACTGTTGTGCCGCGACCATCTGGAGGCCATAGTCAATCGACAAATACAGGTCATTGCCGCGAATCGGCGCCTGTCGTCCCAGATTACGCAGGATATTGCCATGCGCATCGGCCTCTACCGATTCATAGCCTGGCGTGCCATGCAATAATTCTTCGTAGCTTTTCTCCACCCCGATTTTACCAATCAGGTTGGTGCCTGCGTATAAATCCTTGTCAATAGATTTCAGTTCTTTATCATTAATACGGCCCACATAACCCAGCACATGCGCGAAAAGCTCCCCATGTGGGTAATAGCGGGTCATTTGCGTTTCAATCTTTACCCCAGGAAAGGCATATTTCACTTCACTGAATTTGGCAATATCCGCTTCATTCAGGTTCAGCTTGATGGCAATCCGCTCAGTTTTCCGCGCCGTTTTCACCCGACTCTTAAAGCGTTCCACATCTTCTTCCGTCAGGCCCAGCACAGGAATCAGGCGGTTGATTGTGTCATCTATATCGCTGACATCTGCACGGCTGAGCGTGGCGGTAAACACGGGATAGTTGTCGGCCAAAAGCACGCCATTACGGTCATAAATATAACCACGGGCAGGGGCCAGTGGTTGCAGGCGGATTCGGTTCTTGTCGGAGGCGGTGGTGAAGTCGTCATAGTGCACAATCTGCAAATAGGCATAGCGGCAGATCAGGATGAGCAGACAGGTCACGACAATAAAGATTGCAAAAAAGATTCGACCCTTGTAAATGCGCTTTTCTTGTTGCATGTTTTTTAAAGGAAAGTGCTGTTTCATACGGTGTCGACTTAATTACAAAATAAAAGAATGGAGCGGTTGGCTATTTTAACGTAAGTTGAATGATCATACTGTAGAATTTTCAGTACTTCATGCAAATGTGGTGCGACAGTTTTTGACTTTGCAGACATTAAAATTGTATGGTCTTGTATATTAGAAGCAAAATAATTCTGTTAAAGTCACAAACTGTTTGAAATAGGACACACTCTTAGGGAAAGTGGAGAAAATAATGAAAAGAATTTACCTTTTGCTGGCGGTTTTAACATCTACTGGTTTGGTTCACGCTGAGGAAAATCCATTTAAGCCTGAACCTAAACTAAAGGATGCAAAAGTTTCAACCTGGAATATCGGGGCTGGTGTAACCAAAAAATTATTACACGCCAACCTTGAATGGGTGAATCCATATGGGATTGCCTATGCGAAAGCGGGTGCGTTTTTAAACGATGACAATGAGGCGGGCGGTCAGGTTGGCTTCCGTTATCCATATTACCTGACAGGCACAGATAAAAACGGATATTACGTTGGGGTGTATGCAGGTCATCTGGACAGCAAGAATTATGGTGGAAAAGTAAAGGCGAATTTGGGTGTGGGGGCTGATATGGCCTTTGTGTGGTTGAATAATGAACGGATTAGCACATTCAGTGTTGGTGCGGGCGTACGTGAACCATTGGAGGGGGCAGATGGGAAGACTGTTAAAAAAGCAGAACCTGTGCTTCAGTTTTCATACACCTTAAGTTTTGGTTTGTAGGAGAGGGCAGGCGTTCATCTTTTATAAGCCATAATGTATCAATAACTTTGAGAGTCATGCATGTTTGATTACGTCAATGAATTGTGGCAGATTTTCTTAAATCGACCTGACCATCTGGCAGTCTTAAGTATCATTCCAGTGACTGCCTTTGTAACATGGGCACACGTGTGGATGGCTTTGAAAATGGTGTTTTACCCAATTAATTTCTGGGGATTCCATTTAGGACCATTACCTGTAGGTTGGCAAGGGATTGTGCCGCGTAAAGCAGGACGTATTTCAGGCATCATTACTGACAATACCCTATCAAAATTAGGTTCATTGCGAGAGTTTCTGGAAGCGATGGACCCTGAGGATATGGCAAACATCATTGGTGAGCAGGTTGGTTTTGAACTTGAACACCTGATTGATGAGGTCATGATTGACCGTAATGCGGTGTTGTGGGAAAACCTGCCTTATTCAATCAAGCGCCGTATTTATGCACAGGCACATAAACAGTTACCCAATACATTAAGGGAACTGGTGACTGAGCTGACCATGAACGTTGAGTCACTGGTTGACATGCGTGAAATGGTGGTGAGCCAGATGGAGGGTGACCGCCGTTTGATGGTGCGGATGTTCCTGAAAGTGGGGCAAAAGGAAATCAACTTTATTTGGCATATCAGTGCGTTGATTGGGATGTTTTTTGGTGTGTTCCAGATGATTGTCTGGTTTGTGGTGCCTTGGCACTGGACTGTTCCGTTCTGGGCTGCCATCTGGGGTTTCCTGACCAACTGGATTGCGATCTGGATGGTGTTCAATCCGATCGAACCACATTATATCCGCTATCCACAGATTTTCCGTTTAACCAAAGACCGTACGTTCCCGTGGATTGTGCCTGTGTTGAAGATTGGCACCTATAATGTTCAGGGTGCGTTCATGAAGCGTCAGGAAGAGGTTTCTGATGTGTTTGCCAGTGTGGTGACCGAGGACCTGATTACCCTAAAATCCATCATGACTGAAATGATGTATGGCAGTAAAAAGGACAAGACCCGTCGTATTGTCAAGCGTCATATCAATGAAATTATGGAAACGCCACTGGTGCGTACATCATTGCAGCTTTCACTTGGCCCTAGGGAATATGCTAGACTCAAGACCGACTTGATTGATCGCTCAATTGAAATTACCATGGGACCTGTATGTGACCCAGCCTTGAACGCCAGCCGCGCACAAAAAATCTTTCAAATGTTTAGGGACCGTATCCGTGAACTAACGCCGAAAGAATTCCAGAATTTATTGCGTCCTGCGTTTCAGGAAGATGAGTGGATCTTGATTGTACTGGGTGGTGTAACTGGTTTCTTTGCTGGTTTAATTCACTTATTTGTTGCTTTCTTATAATTAATTTGATGTTGGTTGGGCAATAAGGCTGTATGATATTGCTCAATTTAAGATTTATTGTTTTTAAATGAGGATGTTCTTTATGCGCATTATTTTACTCGGACCACCTGGGGCAGGCAAAGGTACTCAAGCTCAGTTGATCTGTAAGCGCTACAATGTCCCACAAATTTCAACCGGTGATATGCTCCGCGCTGCAATTCGTGAAGGTACTGAACTAGGCTTAAAGGCGAAAAGCGTCATGGAGTCAGGTGGTTTGGTTTCAGACGAATTGATTATTGGTTTGGTCAAGGAGCGTATTGCCCAGCCTGACTGTGAAAATGGTTGTATTTTTGACGGTTTCCCACGTACGATTCCACAGGCTGAGGCTCTGGAAACTGCGGGTATCAGCATTGACCATGTGATCGAAATTGATGTGCCTGACGAAGAAATCGTTCAGCGTCTTTCTGGCCGCCGTCAGCACCCAGCGTCTGGTCGTGTTTACCACCTGGTTTACAATCCGCCAAAAGTGGAAGGTAAGGATGACGAAACAGGTGAGGAGCTGGTACAGCGTCCAGATGATCAGGAAGAGACCATTCGTAAGCGTCTTGCGTCTTACCATAGCGAAACTGAGCAACTGGTTGGTTTCTATCAGGGGCGTGCCGCTTCTGGTGAGAATGCACCGACTTATGATAAGTTGAATGGTCTGCGTGCCATTGATGATGTACAAAAAGACCTGTTTGCGATTCTGGATAAATAACCTGAATTGCGAATGATGAAAGGGCTCTGAATAGGGCTCTTTTTATTTGGGAGAAAGCTTGTGCTAAAAGTGGTTCTTATTTTGGTAGTGGTCTTAAGTTTGGCTTTACTCTTGTTTCTGGCGTACCAGAGCCAAAAAATGCTGCGCCATGTGCAAAAACAGCAGGCACTGGAAAATCGGCAGAATGGAAAATCGCGTCAGCTACATCCAAAATTGCGGCAGGATAAAAAACCTCAGGATTAACTGAGGTCTTTTATTGCAATGGTCTTGCTTGCACCAAACTCAAAGCGGTCAGGCCAGTTGCAGACATCTGCAACCACACATTCAAAACATTTCGGCTTACGGGCGATACAGCAATAACGGCCATGTAGAATCAGCCAGTGATGGGCATCCAAAATGAATTCTTTCGGGATCACCTTAACCAGACGATGCTCAACCTCTAACACATTCTTTCCAACGGCTAAACCTGTACGGTTTCCCACTCGAAAAATATGGGTGTCCACCGCCATAGTCGGCTGTCCAAATGCGGTATTCAGCACCACATTTGCTGTTTTACGGCCCACACCTGGCAGTGCTTCAAGCTGTTGACGTGTTTCAGGTACTTGTCCCTGATATTGATCAACCAAAATCTGGCAGGTTTTAATCACATTTTCAGCCTTGGCATTATAGAGCCCAATGGTCTTGATATATGCCTTGAGCCCCTCGACACCAAGATTAAGGATGGCTTGGGCTGTATTTGCCACGGGATAGAGTTTATCGGTTGCCTTGTTTACACTGACATCGGTTGCCTGTGCTGAAAGCATCACCGCAATCAGCAGTTCAAATGGCGATGAATAGTTCAGCTCTGTACGGGGATCGGGGCGCTGTTCACGCAAGCGTTCAAAGAAAACCTGAATTTGCTTTTTGGTCATATTTTTAACGGGCATTTAGACTTCCTGCAATTCATTTAAACGTTGTTGTAGGCTAAGCAACTGCACCTGTTTCTGTTCATCGGCCCGTACGCTTAACTGTTTTTCCAGCTTCTTGATCTGGGTGCGGATTTTAGCCAGTTCAATCGTGGTTTTTGCATCAACTGGGGTGCTTTCTTTGGGTTTGTCTGCCAGTGTAATCACAGGCACATTATTGAGTGCCTGTGAGAACTGGGCAAACAACTCGGTATCAATTTCAGCCCGTACAATCGGGCCCTTACGATTCAGGCGGCGTTTTTCTTCACGCTGGATATGGGCATAGTAACGATGCCTTAATTCATCCTGTTCCTTGACGCGCTGTTCTCGGGTTGGCAGTGGCTTGATGTCGGCAACTAGGTCAATACAGTCAACTGGACAAGGTGGGATGCATAGTTCACAGCCTGTACACAGATCCGCCAGTACCGTATGCATGAGTTTGCCACTGCCGATGATGGCATCTACAGGACATGCGCTGATACATTTGGTACAGCCAATACATTCATCTTCACGGATCACCGCTTTCATTTGCTGTGGGCGACCATCTGCCTGTATTTCCCAGACACTTGGTTCGGCAGTCAATTGTGGGCGCTGTAACAGTGCGGCAAGCGCATCCGCAACAGGCTGTCCACCTGGAACACATTTGTTCGCATCTTCACCCTCGGCAATGGATCGTGCGTAGGGTAAACATCCATCACGATGCCCACATAAACCACACTGTGTCTGTGGTAAAAGCTGGTCTATCTGGACAATCAGGGAATGTGGTGGGGACAGGGACATAACAACAGGGGAAACAAAATGGGACGGAATAGTATAACAAAAAATAGATGGTGTTGGCGGTGAACAACTGGAAACAACAGTTGGCTTAAAGCGTTGGATGTTGATAAAAAATGGTGCGAATATTGCACTTTAACCAAGCAATCCTGCAAAAAATCATATCTTTCTTGTTTTTTTTAATTAATTGAAATTCTTTAATATATTAAATAATGCACTAAAATGATACATGGTATTTTTTATAGGAATGTTCGTTATTTTTATTATTTAAATATTTGATTTATAAAAATTAAAAATAATATGATTGAAAAAAATATTGTGAATTAAAAAAAATAAGTATTAAATAGGTGCGTTAAACTATTTTGGTGCGTTTTTTGCACTTTTATGAATCATTCGACTTGAGGGTCAAACATTGAAATACAGTAGCCTAAGCGACTTCCTGGATTATGTTAAAGCTCGTGATCCACATCAACCAGAGTTTCTGCAAGCTGTGGAAGAGGTAATGATGAGTTTATGGCCTTTCATTGAGAAGAACCCCAAGTATGCTCAATATGGCTTATTAGAGCGTTTGGTTGAACCTGAACGGGTGATTCAGTTCCGTGTTTCATGGATGGATGATCAGGGTGAAACCCATGTGAACCGCGCGTTTCGTGTACAGTACAATTCGGCAATTGGGCCATTTAAAGGGGGAATGCGTTTTCACCCTTCAGTGAACCTGTCTATCCTGAAGTTTTTGGGTTTTGAGCAAACCTTTAAAAATGCACTGACCACATTGCCAATGGGCGGGGGCAAGGGCGGATCTGACTTTGATCCGAAAGGAAAGTCTGATGCCGAGATTATGCGTTTCTGCCAGGCCTTGATGCTTGAGTTGTACCGTCATTTAGGATCAAACACTGATATTCCAGCAGGTGATATTGGTGTAGGTGGCCGCGAAGTTGGCTATATGACGGGCATGATGAAAAAACTCAGCAATGACACCTCGTGCGTGTTTACGGGTAAAGGAATCTCGTTTGGTGGTTCATTGGCGCGTCCAGAGGCAACAGGTTATGGTACGGTGTACTTTGCCGAGGAAATGCTGAAAACTCGTGGCGACAGTTTCGCGGGTAAAACGGTTTCCATTTCTGGTTCAGGCAATGTGGCGCAATATGCGGCAGAAAAGGCCATGTTCCTGGGTGCAAAAGTGGTGACCCTGTCTGATTCAAATGGTACGGTCTATTTGAAGAATGGTTTTAGCAAGGCGCTTCTGGATGAAGTGATGGAACTGAAAAACGTAAAACGTGGTCGTATTTCAGAGTTTGCCTCTAAACATGGTTTTGAATATTTTGAGGGTAAAACACCTTGGCATATTCGTGCTGATATTGCCTTGCCATGTGCGACACAAAATGAGTTGAATGGTGAAGATGCTGAAATTCTTTTGGCTAACGGGGTCATCTGTGTGGCTGAAGGTGCGAATATGCCATCTACATTGGACGCGGTAGAGAAGTTTGTTGAGGCAAAAATCCTCTATGCGCCAGGTAAAGCCTCTAACGCGGGTGGTGTGGCAACGTCAGGTCTGGAAATGTCGCAGAACGCCAATCGTTTGGGTTGGTCATTTGAGGAAGTGGATGAGCGGCTGCATGCGATCATGAAAGAAATCCATCGCAACTGTGTGAAATATGGTACGCAGGAAGATGGAAGCATTAATTATGTGGATGGTGCCAACATTGCAGGATTTGTAAAAGTGGCTGACGCAATTCTAGGTCAGGGCATTTATTAAAAATCCCTCTTTAATAAAGAAAGACTTTCCATAAAAAATCCGATGTTAAAAGCATCGGATTTTTTATTTATGGTATGGGTTTATGGTTTTTTCACCAACTCTTGCTCAACCACCATATCCAATACATCTGCCTGACTGGACTGGTCCGCGGCTGGGTTTTTAATTTCAAAACGCTTCACACGTACAATAACACGCTGCTCTGGGTTGTGTTTAAAGCCCTCGATTTGACCATAGTACAATGACCAGTCTTTGTCCGCGTAGGTTTTGATGCCCTTGTCATCATATTTAATTTCACGAACCTGCATGCAGGTCATTGGCGCGACACCAACACAAGACTTGGTTTCAGGTGAAATTTCCAGAAAAACTGTTTTACCCTCAGATTGATATTTCGCTTCAGGTGTCATTGTGCCAATGAACGTGTATTTCTGGCCTTTGGTGTCGCTAATGACTAGACTTGGTTGGTCAGGATTGCTGGTATTTACATTAAACGAGATTTCACGCTTTTGCAGAAGATCTGCGGTAAATTGTTCCTGCTTCATCAATGCAGGTTCGCATGCCATTTGAGTAGAAAACATATCACCTGTAATGATTAAATCATTTTCGACTTTCCATGTGGTCCCTTGGCGGTTACAGCCTGAATCTACAGATAAGCGGTCTTTGCTAAAGCTAAGAACGATCGGTTTTTTGGTGTTAGCAGGCTGATATGACCATGTATAGTTGGTTAATATGTTGCGATCAGTCATTTTGCTTCCCGTGAAGATATGCTTTTGACCTTTGCTATCAGTGACCGTCAGGATGGCCTGCCCATTGACCGTACTGATTTCAAAGGGAATACGCTTTTCACTGAAAATATCAGAAGATAAATGTTCCTGCTGCATCAGGTCATCAGCACATGCCATCATGGTGGACACCAGTGGAGAGGTCACAATGCTGTTACCCTCAACTTTCCAAGTACCGCCTTGACCATTACAGCCAGTTAAAATTGTCAGTTGTTGATTGTCATTGAAAGTTAAAACCAATGGTTTTGAAGCCTTGGATGCTTGATAAGTCCAGTTATATTCTGTGAGGTTTTTTACGGCTGTTGTATTCATTTGTGTAATTACACTGTCAGTTACATTTTGTACTGATTGGCAGGCCATTAGGGAAAGTGGAAGTAAGGCAAGAACTAAATATTTGATTTTCATGTTCAAAACGACAGTAAATAAATAACAGTCTTAAGCTTAAAGTATTCTTAAAAAAAGAGCATGTAGTACGTTTAGGTATTCAGTTTGCTAAATGTATTTATTTGTAATATTCCAGCAATTATGGCCTTATGGGCGGGACGATGATGATCGTCCCTTTTTATGATATGAAATTTTAATCAAACCGATAAATATCCATGCCCAATGAACCCATTGAAAAGCTGCTGTGCACAATATTAAAACGATGGCCTGTCCCCATAGCAAAAAATAGTGGGGCAAAATGTTCAAGCGTGGGATGGTTGCGCTGGACATAGGGTAAGGATGGCCAATCCAGTACCGCATCATAGTTCTGGTGTGTCAATTTGCTCACCACTGCATTCCTGAATGTACTTGCCCAGGTCGGCACATCTGTAGGGTTGTGCCATGACAGCTCAGCGAGATTGTGGGTGATACTGCCTGAACCAATTAACAGGATTTGCTGATCGCGTAATGGTGCAAGCGTTTGCCCGATTTTATAAATTTCATCCGCATTCATGTGAATAGGCAGGGAAATTTCAACCACAGGAATATCTGCATCTGGATACATATGTAACAACGGCATCCATACGCCGTGATCGCGTGGACGGGTGCTGTTTGCGTGGGCCGCAATATCTGCCTCTGCAAATAGACTCAGTATTTCCTCGGCCAACTTTGGTGCGCCCGCCGCAGGGTAATGAATCTGATACAGTTCAGGTGGGAAGCCACGAAAGTCGTGCCAGGTTTGTGGTCGAGTGGAGGTGCTGACTTCCAGCGCCTGACTTTCCCAATGCGCTGACATCACCACAATGGCCTTGGGCTTTGGCAGATTGGTGCTTAGGCGGTATAGGGCAGGACCAACCTGCTCAGGATCAAGTGCGAGCATTGGCGAACCATGAGAGATAAATAACCCTGGTAAAGTTTGCAAGTTCATAACAGCGCACCTGATTGGAGAGACCTGATTATCGTGACAAATTCTTTAAAGGAATGACACTACCTAAACTTCAATATATTGTTCTAAAATCAGAACAACTATAGCGCTATGCCCGATGATAAGGATGGTTATGGTTAATGCTCATCGCACGATACAGTTGTTCAATAAGCAAGATACGCACCATGGGATGGGGCATGGTGAGCTTGGACAATGACCAGTGCCAGGCCGCGGCCTTGCGTACCGCTTCGGAATGTCCATCTGGGCCACCAATGGCAAGTGCGATGTCGTTGCCCTCTAGCATCCATTGCTTCATGGTATCTGCCAGCTTTTCAGTGCTGAGTTCGCGCCCGTCTACTTCTAAAGCGATCAATGTCTCATTTGGCCTGAGGGCATTCAAAATACTCTCACCCTCAATTTGACAGTATTTTAGGATATCTGCCTCAGAGTCATTTTTCCCACGTTTCGCCATAGGCAGCTCAATCACCTGAGTCTGTACAAAGGGCTGGATGCGTTTGAAGTAATCTTCAAATCCAGTAAGTACCCAGGCAGGCATTTTTTGACCAATGGTGAGAATACGAATTTTCATAGGATTGTTTAAATCGACACATTCAGCGCATTATAAATGCTGCTGAAAATTATAGGGTGGTGTAAACGGTTTATCTTGTCATAAAAGATACAAAATAGCGGATTATTCTCTCCATAAAAAACGCAGCTCAACATGCGTATGAGCTGCGATCAAAGAGCCATCTGTCTGGAGTTCAGATGGCACTAAAATGAGTTCATGAGTCAAGTTTGGCCTTTGTTTTATCGACTCCATTTCATTATGCAATATACTGGTTATTTTTCAACCAAAATATGTAACAAAAAAAGAGAGCCGAAGCTCTCTTTAATTTTTTCAAGGATTAGTGACGTGCAGCCTTTGCTTCTTCCACTGGTTTTACAATTGGTGTTTTTGGCAAAGGTTTAGGGGTATCCGTCAAAGCTAAAGGTAGGATTTCATCAATGCTTTTCACAGCCTTGATTTCCAAGCCTTCCTTAACATTGTCTGGAATCTCAGCCAAGTCACGGACATTATCCTGTGGAATGAAGACCAGCTTGATTCCACCACGGTGTGCCGCAAGAAGTTTTTCTTTCAAGCCACCAATACGCATCGCACGACCACCAAGACTTGTTTCACCTGTCATGGCAATGTCTGGACGAATCGGAATACCTGTAAATGCCGATACAAGGGCAGTGGTCAGTGCCAAACCAGCCGATGGGCCATCTTTTGGTGTTGCACCTTCAGGTAAGTGAACGTGGACATCAGTTTCATCGAAACGAGATGATTCAATTCCCAGTTCATCCGCACGTGTACGAACAACAGTCATTGCTGCGGTAATCGATTCTTTCATTACATCACCGAGTGAACCTGTGGTAATGAATTTACCTTTACCTTTTACGGCTGCAACTTCAATGGTCAGTAACTCACCACCCACTGAAGTCCAAGCCAGGCCATTGACACGACCGACTTGTGCTTCATCTTCAGCAACACCAAAGTCAAACTTGTGTGGACCCAGATATTCTGGAAGATTTGCAGAAGTCACATCAACCTGTAGGTTTTTAGACTTCTTGCTCACCGCCTCTTTCACAACTTTACGTGCAATTTTAGACACTTCACGCTCTAGGCTACGGACACCTGCTTCACGGGTGTAACGTTGCACGATGTCACGGATCGCTTCTTCATGAACAGTCAGTTCTTTAGCACGTAGGCCATTGTTCTTGATTGCTTTCGGAACAAGGTAACGTTCAGCAATGTTCACTTTCTCATCTTCGGTATAACCAGGAAGACGAATCACTTCCATACGGTCCAGCAAGGCCTCAGGAATATTCATGCTGTTGGCTGTACAGATGAACATCACTTCCGAAAGATCTAGGTCAAGATCAAGGTAATGATCGTTGAACTTACTGTTCTGTGATGGATCGAGTACTTCAAGCAATGCTGAAGCAGGATCGCCACGGTAGTCCTGTGCCATCTTGTCAATTTCGTCGAATAAGAACAATGGGTTCTTCACGCCGACTTTGGTCAATGACTGCACAATTTTACCTGGCATCGCACCGATATAGGTACGACGGTGACCACGAATTTCAGCTTCGTCACGTACACCACCGAGGGCCATACGGACAAACTCACGACCAGTCGCTTTTGCAACTGATTCACCAAGAGAGGTTTTACCCACACCTGGAGGACCAACTAAACAAAGGATCGGACCTTTGAGTTTTTTCACACGCGACTGAACTGCCAGATATTCAACAATACGATCTTTAACATCATCTAAGCCATAATGATCGGTATCGAGAATTTCCTGCGCTTTAGCCAGGTTAATGCTGACCTTGCTGGCCTTATTCCAAGGCGTATCTAAAATCACTTCCAGATAGTTACGAACAACGGCTGCTTCACTGGATGCAGGTTGCATTGCCTTGAGTTTACGGAACTCAGCTTCAGCTTTTTTGCGTACGTGCTCAGGCAAATCTGCTTCAGCAAGACGTTTCTCGATTTCCGCAACATCATCCTCAGCACCACCATTCATGTCGGAAAGCTCACGTTGAATGACTTTCATTTTTTCATTTAGAAAGTATTCACGCTGGTTCTTTTCCATTTGACGTTTAACGCTGTCATGTAGGGTTTGTTCAATTTGCTGTTCAGCAGATTGATTCATCAAGTAGCTCATCAGTTCCTGCAAATGCGCTTCAAACTCGTCATGTTCTAAAAACTTTTGTTTTACTTCAATGTTTAAAGGCACACGGGTCGCAACGAAGAACATCAGTTGTAACAGGTCCTCGATTTTATTTGCCGCTGCAATCAGTTCACGCGCATTACGCAGTTTCGCTTCCGCATATTGGGCGAATAGGGTACGCAATTCATTTAAGCGGGTTTCTTGGGCTTCATGATCCAAAGGAACGGTAATCGGGCTTAAATGATGTTCAGCTGTTAAATACTCTTCCCCATCAATAATGCGTTCCAGTTTCGAACGATGCAGGCCTTCGATCAGTACCTTAATGCAGTTTTCATCATTTTCATGATTGACGACCTGTACGATTTTAGCCACGGTTCCATATTGATAGAGGTTATCGTGATCAATTTCTTCTGTAAGCGAATCTTTTTGCGCAACTACAAATACTAAATTGTCACCGTTACGAGCCACATCCACTGCATTGATCGATTTTTCACGACCCACGAATAGCGCGATCTGCATGTGCGGATAAACCACAACATCACGTAGCGCTAATAGTGGTAATACACTTGGAACCTGTGGCTCTAAGCTTGTTTCATTATTTAAAATATATTCAGACATGGGCACTCCTAATGAGTGACAACGGTGTTGCCATGTTTTTTATAGTGAAGTGCATTTTTAAAATTACAAGGGTTTTTAGTTAGAAAATATAAAAAAAAGACTAAATTGGTTGGGATTTGGGCAAAAGCATATATAGATGATGCATTTAACGTTTGAAGTAATATTTCTGTGTTGGTGTAAATAGGGCATCCAAAGGTTGATCCCATTTTTGCCTGAATAAAGGTTCATTTATATATTGAAAGGAATGGGCGAGTCCCAGCCGAAAAGGGCGATGTGGGGCAGTTGCCAAAGTACGGTCATAAAATCCACCTCCCATGCCGATTCTTGTTCCAAGCTGGTCACAGGCCAATAAAGGCATAATCAGTAAATCCAGGGTGGAAACATGCTGCCCACGCGTTGCCATTGGTTCTTTCATACCGAGAGGATGGTGTGAAAAACGTTTATTTAAATATTGATTGGAGCTGATTTTTACCCATACCAGGTTTTGGTTCATATTACAGATCATGGGCAGATAGACCTGCTTGTTTTTTTGAAAACAGAACTGGATGATTTTTCGGGTATGCACTTCACCAAAGGCATGTAAATACAGACCAATTTTCTGGGCTGACTTGAACTGTGGCGAATATCTGAGTCGATTTAAAACCTGTTGTTCAGCTTGTTTATGCTCCGTAGGAGAAATAAGTCTTCTTTTTAGGCGGAGCTGTTTTCTCAATGGATTTAAAGGCTGGTTCATAACATTTAAAAATGATTTTCTTTTGAAGAATAATACTCGATTTTCTGGGAAAGTTCCTGAATATACTCATGGTGTAATGGTCAGATTTGTTGTTGGAATTAAACTTTTATTTTTCCATTTGGTTCTATTTTTCGTCTTATTTCTATATTTAAAAAATTTTGTTTAATGTCTTTTTTCAGCATAAAAAACGATAAAAGACTAGAGTTATTATTCTATTTTTCACTTTATTTATAAAATAAAAACAAAAGATAACAAAAGAAAATAAACGAATATTATTTGATTTAATTCAAACAATTAATTTACTTGTTTTTTGTAAAAAT
The DNA here is from genome assembly GCF_029845285.1 of Acinetobacter sp. GD03645. Taxonomy (NCBI): domain Bacteria; kingdom Pseudomonadati; phylum Pseudomonadota; class Gammaproteobacteria; order Moraxellales; family Moraxellaceae; genus Acinetobacter; species Acinetobacter sp. GD03645. The sequence continues at coordinate 109,555 of NZ_JAOCLL010000003.1, forward strand.
GAGAATTATATCTCATTTTTAAGTGTGGGATTTTGCTCGGTTATTTACCAATTTTCATTATTTAACTAGCATGCGCACAATTTTTAGCGGCACAACTAAAAATGCTTCACTGCATTTTTAGACCATCAATAACTGTAGTAATAATCCGAGAATTTTTATGAACAAAGTGTATAAAGTGGTTTGGAATGCATCAATTGGAGCATGGGTCGCAACATCTGAAATTGCAAAAAGTAAAACCAAAACCAAGTCAAAAATTTTTAGTTTATCTACTGCTGTTCTGGTTGGGATGATTAGTTTTTCTTCCACGGCATTTGCGGGCTATGAACAAAATGGCGGCTCAACCAGCATTGACTGTTCAACAGAGCGTGATGGCGGCGTAAATAATCCTGGCGGTACACGTAAATCTTCCAACAGTATTGCATTAGGGGCAAATGCTTGCGCGCCTAATACGGATTCAATCGCTATCGGACGTGCTGCAACCACACAATCGGGTACTGGAAATAATGGTTACAGTGCGCAGAGTGTTGCAATTGGTGCGGATGCCAGGGCAACAGGTGACCAGTCTGTCGCATTGGGTTCAAACACACGCGCATTGGGTAATTCGTCTGTTGCGATTGGTGGGGATGATGTTGATAAGATTGCCAGAGATACTGATTTAAGCCAAAAATATACTGAGATTACAGGTGGTAAGTTACAGGCTGGACGTTATCCAAGTACTGAGGCAAGTCATGGCTCTTCTGCTGTGGGAAGCCAGGCTGTTGCAACAGGTGCGTTTTCCTCAGCATTTGGTATGACCTCCAAGGCGACTGGGGATGCCTCATCCGCTTTTGGCGTTATGTCAAATGCTTCTGGTAAAGGCGCTGCGGCATTTGGTGCTGTTGCACAGGCAACAGGTGATGGTGCATCGGCGATGGGAATCAATTCGCTTGCTTCTGGTACGAACTCAACGGCAATTGGTTCTGGCAACAAACCAGGTGAGGGAGCCAAGGCAACAGGAAACAGTGCCGCGGCGATTGGTAGTGGCGCACAAGCAACTGGAGATAATACTGCTGCTATTGGTAAAGGTGCTGAAGCAACAAATGAAAATGCTGCTGCTGTGGGTGGTGGTGCAAAAGCTACAGGTAAAAACGCTGCTGCAATTGGTGGAGGCGCAGTTGCAGATCAGGAAAATGCAGTTGCTGTCGGTCAAGGTGCACAGTCAATGGTTACTGGTGGTGTAGCCTTAGGTGCACGCAGTAGGGTTGAAGTAGACAATAGTGTTGCATTGGGGCAAGATGCGGTTGCTACAGAAACAACAGGAAACTCTTTCCTAACCAACCGTGATGCATCAATGTCAAATGGTGTTGTTTCTGTGGGCTCTATTGGTAAGGAACGCCGTATTACCAATGTTGAAGATGGTGCTGCTGATTCAGATGCAGTGACAGTACGTCAGCTTAAGAATGTTGATAGTCGTGTGAATCAAAACACGCAAAATATTAGTAATAATACCCAAAACATTACCAACCTAAATCAAAAATTAGATGACACCAAAACGGATTTAGGTAATCAAATTATTGATACCAACAAAAATCTGAATGATGCCAAAACAGATTTGGGTAACCAGATCACGGACACTAACAACAAGTTAAATGACACTAAAGATCAGTTAACCAATCAGATTACAGATACCAAAACTGAGTTAAATAACACGATCAATAACACCAAGACCGAGTTGGAAAACAAGGGCTTGAACTTTGCTGGTAATGCAGGTGCAGATGTTCATCGTAACTTGGGTGACAAATTAAACATCGTCGGTGGAGCTGATGCTGCAACATCAGAAGACAAGACCAGCGGTGAAAACGTTATCACACGTACCACAGAAGATGGTATCAAGATTGAACTGTTGAAAGATGCGAAGTTCGACAGCATTACCACTGGTGATACTGTAGTAAACAACAAGGGCTTAACCATTAAAGATGGTCCAAGCATCACCAAAGATGGCATCAATGCAGGCAATAAAGTCATTACCAATGTTGCGGATGGTGTAAATGGTAAAGATGCGGTGAATGTTGACCAGCTAACCAAGGTCAAAGATGGTCTGGATGGCAAGATTACTGATACCAACACCAAGTTAGATGATGCGAAGAAAGATTTGGGTAAACAAATTACGGACACCAACAACAAGTTAAATGACACCAAAGATCAGTTAACGACTCAAATTACCGATACGAAAACTGAGTTAAACAACACGATCACCAACACCAAAACAGAACTGAATACCAAGATTGACAACACCAAGAGCGAGTTGGAAAACAAGGGTCTAAACTTTGCAGGTAATGCAGGTACTGACGTTCATCGTAAATTGGGTGATAAGTTAAATATCATTGGTGGAGCTGATGCAGCAACAGCAGAAGACAAGACCAGCGGTGAAAACGTGATTACACGTACCACAGAAGATGGCATCAAGATTGAATTGTTGAAAGATGCGAAGTTTGACAGCATCACCACTGGCGACACTGTAGTAAACAACAATGGCTTAACCATCAAAGATGGTCCAAGCATCACTAAAGATGGCATCAATGCAGGTAACAAGGTTATTACTAACGTTGCCGATGGTTCAATTACTAATGGTTCTAAAGATGCAGTAAATGGTGGTCAGATTCAGAATATCTCTGACAGCATCAAGAACAGCATCGGTGGCAATACGACTGTTAATAAAGATGGCAGCATTACGACCAATAGCATTGGTGGAACAGGAAAAGACAACATTAATGATGCAATTAAGTCAGTCGATGATAAAGTCACTACGGGTGTGAATGACCTGACCAATAAAGGTCTGAACTTTGCAGGTAATGCAGGTGCTGATGTACATCGTAAGTTGGGTGATAAGTTAAATATCATTGGTGGAGCTGATGCGAATACAGCAGAGGACAAGACCAGCGGTGAGAACGTTATTACACGTACCACAGAAGATGGCATCAAGATTGAATTGTTGAAAGATGCGAAGTTTGACAGCATCACCACTGGCGACACTGTAGTAAACAACAATGGCTTAACCATCAAAGATGGTCCAAGCATCACTAAAGATGGCATCAATGCAGGTAACAAGGTTATTACTAACGTTGCCGATGGTTCAATTACTAATGGTTCTAAAGATGCAGTAAATGGTGGTCAGATTCAGAATATCTCTGACAGCATCAAGAACAGCATCGGTGGCAATACGACTGTTAATAAAGACGGTAGCATTACGACCAATAACATTGGTGGAACAGGTAAAGACAATATCAATGATGCAATCAAGTCAGTAGATGTCAAAGTCACTAATGGTGTGAATGATCTGACCAATAAAGGTCTGAACTTTGCTGGTAATGCAGGTGCAGATGTTCATCGTAAGTTGGGCGACAAGTTAAACATTATCGGTGGAGCTGATGCTACAACAGCAGAAGACAAGACCAGCGGTGAGAACGTGATTACACGTACCACAGAAGATGGCATCAAGATTGAATTGTTGAAAGATGCGAAGTTTGACAGCATTACCACTGGCGACAGCGTATTAAACAACAATGGTCTCACCATCAAAGATGGTCCAAGCATGACCATTAATGGTATTGATGCTGGCGGTAAGAGAATTATTAATGTTGCTGATGGTGTTGATGCAAAAGATGCAGTAAACAAAGGTCAGCTTGATAAGCAGATTAATGATGTTAAAGATCTGGTTGGTAAAGAGATTGGTGATTTGTCTGATCATGCTGTGAAGTATGACAAGGATAAAAATGGCAATGTTGATAAAAACTCTGTGACTTTGGGTGGTGGCGATACAGGTACAAACCTAAAGAATGTTGCTGATGGTAAGGTTGAGCAAGGTTCTAAAGATGCGGTGAATGGTGGTCAACTATGGAATGTTCAGAAACAGGTCGATCAGAACTCGAATGATATTCAAAATATCCAGAGCAATATTAATAACATCAACAATGGGAAATCTGGTCTGATTCAACAGCAAACACCAAATGGTGAAATTACTATAGGTAAAGATACTGGTGGTACAAGTATCAATATGGCTGGTAAAGAGGGTGACCGTGTTGTACAGGGTGTGAAAGAGGGTGAGATCAAGGCTGGTTCTAACCAAGCGGTGAATGGTGGTCAGATCCATAACATCTCGAACGGTATCAAGAACAGCATTGGTGGTGAAACTTCTGTAAATTCAGATGGTAGCATTACCACCAACAATATTGGTGGCACTGGTAAAAACAACATCAATGATGCGATTGGAACATTGAACCAGTCAAACCATGAGTTGGGCAACCGAATTAATAACCTGGGTGACCAGTTACAGCAGGTGTTCTACGACACCAATCAACGTATTGATAATGTAGAGAAAAAAGCAAATGCAGGTATTGCTGCGGCAATGGCGCTAGAAGCTGCACCATTTGTTCCAGGTAAATATACCTATGCAGCAGGCGCGGCGTATCACAGTGGTGAAAATGCAGTTGGTGTGACCTTGCGTAAAACTTCTGACAACGGGCGCTGGTCAATCACAGGTGGTGTTGCTGCGGCATCTCAAGGTGATCCAAGCATTCGTATTGGTATCAGTGGTGTCATTAATTAAGAAACTGGCGAGGAGGGCATTCGCTCTCCCTACTCAAGAATTAAAGAGAGTAAAGAGATGAAGAAAACAATTCAAAGCTTGATGGTGGCCGCTCTTGCTGGTTTCTCAGTGGCAACTTATGCAGATGAAACTGTAACAGCAGTTCAGCAAGAAGAGATTAAATTCCCAGCCATAGAAAAGAGCTATTTAAAACAGGTAAAGCGTTATGAGTACGATAACGTGGCACGTCTGGATACAGGTTTAACCAAGGACCAAATCCGTCATTTATTGGGGAATCCTCAATTTAGTGAGGGTATATTCTTTGTGAAAACCTGGAACTATGTTCTGGATATTCGTCAACCCAATAGCCAGGATTATTTACGTTGCCAGCTTCGTGTTGATTTTGACAAGAACTATGTGTCAGAAAAACTATCCTGGAAAGGCGAGGCATGTGAGGGCTTGATGGCTTGGGGCGAGAATAATCAGGTACCCGCCAATACAAACTTGAATAGTATTAATTCGGGTAGTGTATTCTTCGCCTTTGATCAGTCAAATGCAAATGCCATTGAGCAAGGTCGGGCTTCAATTGTGTCAATTGCACAGCGCATTAACCAGAGTAATTCAACAGGTCCAATTGTGGTTGCTGGATTTACTGATCCATTGGGTAAATTTGCCTATAACCATCAATTATCAGCACAACGTGCCAATACAGTTGCAAAATTATTGGTCGGTGAGGGTGTTGATGCTAACCGTATTCAGATTCAAGCCAATAGTCAAACTGATTTATATCAGCAATGTGCAGGTAATAAAGTGAATAGTCAGCTTGTGGGGTGTTTGGCACCAAATAGACGTGTCAATGTGAGTTGGTAATCCATCTTAAATAAAAAATGGCTACTTTAAGGTAGCCATTTTTTATGTGAAGCAAGATGAGTGGTACGACAAAAAATGTCGCACTATGCTGTATCTTGGGCTGTATTTGCTTTCTCTTTCCTTATAATAAAAACATCAAAAATATATTCAGTGGGTTGTTATGTATTGTTGTAGAATTTGGGCATTAAAAGAAATCTAAAATTGATTTTTAAATGAAATCAAGAATTAAGTAAATAATTGGGGAAAATAAGAGGCTATTTCATGTTTGAAAGTATTAAGAATAAAGTGAATCAGTTGATCAATCCGCAAGGGCAGAATACGCTGGAGTCAGAAACCCTAGCTTTGCTCAGCACAATTGTTGAACCTTTGGCAGAGGTGGATGCATCATTGCCCAATCAGGTTTTAAACTATGTTGTAAATGGACAAAATCCTGAGGTTTTACTGGCCTTACAACAACAAGCGACAGATAAAGCCTGCGCATTGTTGGGCAGTCCTGGCACCTATGGCTGGTTTTGGCCCTCTTCAGAACTGACCAAAGCTCAGGAGAAATTATGCAAAGCCTCTCAAAACGCACGTTATAAACTGTATATCAATATTTTTTCAAAACTCAACAGTGAACAAATTATCCGTTATGGCAAATTCTTGGAAGCAGCCACTCAACAACGAAATTACTCTCAATTGTCCAAACAAACCCCTGTGTGGTTTAGCTATGTTTTGGTAGATGGTTTATTAATCAGTTTTAACCATCAAAGTTTTGATGATCGCCAGAAAAAATCACATCGTGATCTTTGGACACTAGCAGTATTAAAACAACTTTATTTATCTGAGCCTGAAAATAACAGTGAGGGGTTTATTGCAACACTGTTTGAGCGAGATGGCGTCAATAACTATCATCATGATCAGCTTAATGTTTTATTTAAGTTATCAGATAGTGTTGCGTTTTTTACTGAACATGCCGAACAGATTCGTGAGATTTTACCGAAGCTATCTGCCGCAGCACAGGGGATTTTTTTAGAGTTTATTGCCCAGCATCCAGACTTGTTACAACAACAAACTGAGCTGATAATTATCCTTGCGCTCAGTTCAAGCAAAACAGTTCGTGAACAGGCAACGGTATTATTGTCACAGCTTAACCAAACTGAAAGTCAGCAATACTTGCAACATTTCCTGTTGAATGGTGAGAGCAAGCAGCGCAGTTTTGCGGCGGATTTACTGGCGCGTCTGGGTGAGCAAAACCGAGACATTTTGCAACAAGCCGCAGACAGTGAAAAATTAAAATCGGTGCAAGTGTTGATTATTGCTGCTTTACAACGTCTTGAAAGCTTGCAGCAGGTGGTTGAGGTTGATTACACCTTACCTGAAATTAAAGCCATCGAAACGCAGGAGATTCCAGAAAGTTTTATCCCAATCATTGTGGAAAATTATCAAGCATTACTGGAAAAAGCCAGACAGCGTGCTGAGCAGGAAATAGAAGATAATAAGACTGCATCCTATAAAAGTACCTGGGCACAAAGTAATTACAAAGAGCTGCAAAAACTCAAAATAGAGCAGATTAGCCAGCAGTTGTTTTCCACAATTAATGGTCAGAAAAGAACCCAGATACATGGTCATCACTATAATATCCTGACCCACCAGAATAAGTTGCAAAACTTGCCTGAGTATGGCTTGGAACATGCGCTACGTTTAAGTTATCACGGACGTAACTGGATTAACTGGAATGATTTATTCAATAGTTTGCTAAAACCACATCATTACGAAAATCTTGAGTTACGTCAGCTTGAGCAGTTGATGCAACAGGTTGGTTTTGAAAAGCCTGCGCGAATGATCGCTGAGAGTTATTTAGAAAACTATTACTATGAAACCTTGAGTAGTTATATTGCAGATGATGACAAGGTTGCTCCTTTTTTCATGGAGCATTTAGACTTTATTTCTGAAGCGTTGGGTTTATTACCTGATAAAAGTGAATCACGTTATCGTAGTTTTGAAGCTTTATATGCAATTGGTGTGTTGCAACGTTTCCCACAATTGCCAAAACAGTTTATTCCACGATTGCTTGAGTTTGCTTTAGGGGATGGTAAACGTTTACGTTTCGATGCTCAGGAAGTTTTGAAAAAATTACCTGATATTCATTTAAGGGCAATTGAAGCCTTAGGAAATGGTAAACAGGAAATTCGTATTACCGCGATTGAATGGTTGGCACGTTTACAACATCAAGCCGCTGTACCTGCCTTATATGAGTTGTTGAAAAAAGAGAAAAAAGAAGTTGTTATTGCGGCAATTCTGACGGCTTTGGAGCAATTAGGGGAAGATATCAGTGGCTATCTTTCACCTGAGACTTTGCTGAAAGATGCTGAAAAAGGGCTAAAAGGTAAAATTGTCAGTAGCTTTAGCTGGTTTGATTTACAGCATTTACCTCAAGCCCAATGGCAGGATGGCAGCCAAGTTGATCCTAAAATTATTCAATGGTGGGTGATTTTAGCGGATAAATTAAAAGATCCGATTCCAAATGCCTTGTTGCAGCGTTATATGGGGTTGCTTAATGAAAAGAGTCAGCAAACACTTTCGCTACATTTACTACAAAGCTTCATCTACCAAGATACACGTAATCCAACTTTAGAAGAGGCGATGGAGGTTGCAACTAAAGAAGCACCGAGTCGGTTGACATCCTATCAGGACTCATTTAAGCGTTGGGGACAAAAGTACCCAGAGTACTATGGGCGTTATGAGCACATCACGTTAGAAGAAGTGGTTGAGGAAATTAAACGCGAACGTCTAGCGATCTATCTAGGCTCTGCAATAAAAAGCAAAGGTATGTTGGCACTCACCTTTAAAACACAGGGCAGTGTTGCGGTGAAATTGTTGCAGGATTATATGAAGCAACACTATCAACGTCGTGCGCAAATTGAAGCAATGTTGAGTAGTTTTTCGGTCAGTGATGATCCACTTATGATTCAATTGCTACTCAGCCTTTCACGTCGTTACCGTACTGCATCGGTTCAGAATCTGGCAAAACAACTGGTTGAGCAAATTGCTGAGCGTAATCAATGGAGCAGTGATGAGTTGGCAGATCGTACCATTCCAACCGCGGGCTTGGATGATGCAGGTGTACTGAGTTTAGAATATGGTTCACGGATTCTGACTGCTTATGTGGATGAAAAAGATAAATTTGTACTGAAGAATGAAGATGGCAAGATCATCAAAAGCCTGCCTGCTGCACGACAAGGCGATGATGAGAGCTTAATTAAAGAAGCCAAAGCATTATTTAGCAGCAGTAAGAAAGAATTTAAGCAGGTCATTGATTTGCAGACACAGCGTTTATACGAAGCGATGTGTAGTGAACGTGTCTGGAGCAGTGCAGACTGGCAAGAATACCTGTTTGCACATCCGATTATGAAGCGTTTGATTCAACGTTTGGTTTGGTTGGAAATTTCTATTGATGGTGAAGTTTTACAAAGCTTCCGCCCAAGTGATGATGGCAGTTTGTTAAATCTGGAAGATGATGAAATTGAATTGTCGGCAGATAGCCAGATCAAAATTGCGCATGTGGTTCTGATCAGTGCTCAAGATGCTGAGGCATGGCAAGCACATTTTAAAGACTATAAAGAGAAGTTTCTGTTTGAACAAATGACACACCAGCTTCCAGTTTTTGAAGCACAGGCTGAGATGATTGAAGATCGTAAAGGCTGGTTGACCGATACTTTCACCTTACGTGGTGTGATCACCAAGTTGGGTTATCAACGTGCCTCGATTGAAGATGGCGGTTCCTTTGATAGTTACTTTAAGCCCTTTAGCCAGATTGGTTTATCTGCTGTGATTCGTTTTAGTGGTAGTTATGTACCAGAAGAAAATCTTGCAGCGGTCTTGTATGACCTGAGTTTTGAGAAAAAAAATGTGCGTTCTTGGCGTGACAGTGGGATGAATCTGGCAGATGTTCCGCCTGTGTTGTTGGCTGAGACCTATGCGGATTATTTAAAAGTTGCTGAGGCATGTTCTGGTTTTGATCCTGAATGGCAGAAGAAAACACCTTGGTAGAAAATGGTAAAGATATGAATCAACAAGACATTATTAAACTGAGTGCTGAACAACGCTTTGCAGAAGAACTATCCACATTAACTGAGCATGATCATGCACCCAAGCCACAAGGTTGGTTACGTTCACCACATGCAGTGCGTCAATTCATTCTCGGTGATGAAAAACTTGCCATCAGCCGTAAATTTTATGGTGATGATGCCTTGGTAGATCGAGCCATTGTCACTTTATTGGGAAAACAAGGTTTGATGTTGGTGGGCGAGCCTGGTACAGCAAAATCCATGCTTTCTGAGTTGTTGGCAGCTGCGATTAGCGGTGATTCTGGACTGACCATTCAGGGGACAGCGGGAACAACCGAAGACCATTTAAAATACTCATGGAACTATGCCTTATTACTTGCAGAGGGCCCAAATGAAAAATCTTTAGTACCATCTCCTGTGTATCAAGCGATGCAACAAGGCAAGATTATTCGTTTTGAGGAAATTACCCGTTGTCCACCTGAAATTCAGGATGTGCTGGTATCTCTCATGTCTGAGAAGACCATGATGATTCCTGAGCTAGGTGAGCAAGGTCGTGTTTATGCTAAAGCAGGATTTAATATTATTGCCACTGCCAATTTACGGGATCGGGGGGTACACGAGATGTCATCGGCACTGAAACGTCGTTTTAATTTTGAAACCGTTCGCCCGATTGCTGACCCTGTGTTTGAGCGTGAATTAGTATTGACTCAGTTAAAACGTGAGTTAGGGGATTTATTTGGTCAGATTCAAATGTCTGAATCTGTGGTCGATCTACTAGTCACAGTTTTCCAAGAATTACGCCAAGGCACAACCAAAGATGGTACATCAATTAAAACCCCTGATGCAGTGATGTCAACAGCGGAGGCGGTGAATATTGCCTATGCAGCGGCTTTGGAGGGCTATTATCTAGGTAATCAATCCTTGAGTGGGGCAGCGATTGCGCGGCAGTTGATTGGCGTGGTGCTCAAGGATAATGTGGATGATGCCAAGCGTATGCGTTTTTATATGGATAATGTGGCACGTGAACGGGCGAAACAGAATGCAACCTGGAAAGCTTTTTTTGATGCTGGGAAGACGTTTTGGCAGTAGTGGAATGTGGATGAGTAAATATAACCTAAAATTCTAGTTTTGATTAGCTATCGTGGGGGCGGCATGGATGCCGCCGTTGAGCAGGGGTTACAAGGATGTACCCTCTGCTCAACAAAGGATTTTTGTTACCTTGCGGAGTACACTCCTCACCTATGAAAAGTAAGGTGTCGCCTACACGTAAACTTTTGTTTTAGCGATACAAAGTGTGGCTGTGCAATAAAATGCTTCTGCAAGCTCTTTTAATGAATGGTTAATATAAAGATATGACGATACCTCAACGCTTACGACAAGCCTTAGAATGGCAAAAGGCTTTGGCTGAAAAGGGTATTCATTTTTTACCGATTCGCCATCATAGTCCAGCCTGTGCATACGCTACGTTACAGGCATTACAGCAGTTGCAAGCTACGCATGTGCTGATTGAAGCACCGCGTTCATTTAACCGTTTAATTGCAGATTTACAACATCCAGACAGTCAGCCGCCCTTGGCCGTATTGTGTCAAACCGAGATCATTGAACGGAATGTTGATGCTGTAAATGAGGAAACGATTGAGCAGAAACAAAGTCGTACGGCCTACTATCCATTTTGTGATTATTCACCTGAATGGGTCGCGTTACGTTATGCGCCAGAAATCAATGCCAAGGTTGAGTTTATTGATTTGGCATGGAGCAGTCAGGTTGAGCATGAATTACAGGCTTTTGCTGAACAAACATGGCAAAGCCGTAGCCTACAACAAGAGCGCTATTTAGCGCATAGTCAGTATTTACAAGCTTTAGCACACAAGTTGCATTGCCGTAACCATGATGAACTTTGGGATCATCTATTTGAGTTAAAGCCCAAACAGGAAATGAATGACTGGCAAAACTTTTTCCATGAAGTTTTGGTTTGGTGTGCCATGTCTCGTCTGGACTATGAAGACAGTGTGTTGGAAACTGATGCCTCGCTGATTCGTGAACAATGCATGTTGCAGAGCATTTTAGAGTGCTATGAGAATAATAAGGGCACAATCTGCATTATTACAGGGGGCTTCCATACCTTGGCGTTAATTGAGGAATTGGCAGCACAAATTCTCACGACAAAACCAAAGAAAATCAAAAAAATAAAGTCAGCTGATCAGGAGGATCAAGCTTGGTTAATTCGTTATAGTTTTGATCGTTTGGATGCTTTAAATGGTTATGCTTCAGGGATGCCATCACCTGCATTTTACCAACGTTGTTGGCAGCAAATGATGGATGATTCTGCAAATGAAGTTGAACAACGGCAAACCTTGACCGTTGAGTTGCTTTCTGATTTTTCTAGGCAATTGCGTGAACAACAGATTTTAGACAGTAGTTTTATTACCGTTAAAAATGCTACCGAACAGGCCATCAGGTTAGCGACTTTAAGAGAGCATCATTTAATCAGCCGTTTCGACTTGATTGATGCTTGCCAAAGTAGTTTTGTCAAAGGCAGTCTAGATGAAGGGCAGCAAGCATTCCAGCATTTACTGCGCCAGATTTTAAGTGGGGCACATTTAGGGCAGGTGGTTCAATCTACTCAAACGCCGCCACTTTTAGCACAAGTCTATGAGTTGGCCAAAATCCATCGTTTTAAACTGGATGAAACCACCAGCAAACGCGCGAAACTGGATGTGTTCCGCAATCAGAAACATCGTTTACGCAGTCGTTTTCTGCATTTACTGGATTTTTTACAAGTGGGGTTTGCCAAATCCGTGAGTGGTCCAGATTTCTTGGGAGGTGGACGTTTACATCTGCTGTTTGAAGAATGGGACTATGCATGGACGCCGCATGTTGAAGCTCGATTGATTGAGTTGTCAGAATTAGGAAGTGATCTCAATACCATTGCTATAAAGAAGTTATTGCAACTGAAAGAGACTTTTTGTCAGTCTGGACAAGGGCGATCTTCACATCTTGCGGTACAGCTTTTAATTCGTGCAGCATTGATGGGATTACATAAACAAATCCCGATTCTTTTTGCGGAAGTTCAACAGTATTTACCCAATGATCCTGATTTGGACTCGGTCATTCAATGTGGGCAAAAATTATTAAATTTATGGACAGGTAAGGATTTTCTGGCTTTCCAACAGCAGCCTGAACTAAAAGCGTTGTTGCAACAGGTGATTCCAAGCGCATTGTTCTTGCTTTCACAATTGGCAACGCCACCCGCAGATCAACAGCAGCAGATTCTCAATCAAGTGTTGCAGTTACGCAATTTGTCTAAACAGATTCAGCGCGTGGTTGGTGGTGAGGCTGATTTGTTGGCGCAGTTCTATCAAACCCTGGCGCGTTTACATACCGATTGGCAAAAGCTAGATGTGTTGGCTGGTGCAGTGGATGCGTTACGTTTTATTGATGGTGATTTCGCTGAGCTAGACTTGCAGCAATCGATTCAGCAACATTTTGGCATCGGTGCAAGCCCTGAACATGCAGTGGCATATCTGTCTGGCATGATGCAAAGTGCTCCTGAATTATTATTGCGTTATCCTGCTATGGCACAGTTACTGAACCAGCTTTTGTTGCAGTGGGATGAGGCTGCTTTTGTCACGATTTTACCTGATCTGCGCCAAGCATTTACCCATTTTAAACCAAAAGAAACGGCAGCTTTTGCGGAACAAATTGCACAGTTGAATGATGTTTCAAGTCTGGATATTTCTCAATATATCAGTGAAGTGTCGCAGGCTGAAATGTTGCAAGGCGTGCAGTTAAATCAACAACTACAGCAGTTTTTAGTTGAGCAAAATTTACAGGGTTGGTTAGCGTAATGGATGATTCAAATTCTAAAGACCTTGCAGCCCGTTGGCGTTTAATTTTAGGTCGTTATAGTGATCGGGCATTGAATCAAGTGCAACTCGATGCAGAACAACTTCGCTTGGAGCGAACCCTCGACTATTTATACAACCGAGAGTATGAACAGCGCGGACATGTAGCGGGAGAATCACGTCATGGTTCACTTGATGATTCACAACTCACTGCAATTAACTGGCTCAATCAGGCACGCAAACTATTTCCACAAAGTACCTTTGAGCGTGTACAGACCCAAGCAGTTGAACGGTATCAGTTAGATGCCTTACTCAAAGATCCGCAAAGTTTAAAAAGTCTGGAACCCACACCTCAGTTGGCAAAGGCTTTATTGACTATGCGTGGGCGAATGAATGCGCAGACCCGAGAGGCTGTTCGAGAGATCATTAAAACGGTGGTGGAGCAGATTGTTGCACGCTTAAAACCGAATTTTATCAATGCGATTCATGGTCGTCGTAACCGTTTTCGTCGTTCATTGATTGCCAATAGTCAGAACTTCGACTGGCGACGTACCATTCGGGAAAATCTAAAACATTATAACCATGATCTAAATAAGCTGATTATTCAACAGCCATTCTTCAATGCACGGGTACAGCGTCATTTACCTTGGACGGCGGTGTTGTGTGTGGATCAAAGTGGTTCGATGATGAACTCGGTGATGTATAGTGCGATTTGTGCCAGTATTTTGGCGAGTTTACCTGCTGTTAAAGTGCATCTCGTACTATTTGATACCAATATCGTGGATTTGTCGCATATGGCGCATGACCCTGTTGAGGTATTGCTAACGGTGCAGTTGGGCGGCGGAACAGACATTGCCAAAGCAGTGAATTATTGTGAACGTTTTGTGACTCAACCCAATCGGACTATTTTTACCTTGATTAGTGATTTTGAAGAGGGCGGTTCAGTGGCGCATTTGCTGAATGCGATCAGTCGCTTGCAAAGCCAGCAGGTAAAATTACTGGGCTTGGCCGCTTTGGATGAACAGGCAAATCCAGTGTATGACATTCAAATGGCACAAAAACTCAATGAACGAGGCATGTCTGTGGCAGCTTTAACACCTGAACATTTTGCGGAATGGATGGCCGAGGTGATGCAATGAGCTGGCAACAACAATATTTGGCTTATGATCAAGACAGCCTTGCAACCTATGCCAATGCTGGCTTGGTACGCCGTGCCTTAAAGGATATTGAAGCGCAAAAGGTCACTTTACAGGCTGAGCAAGCTGAACAGATCACGATTGAGAGTGATGGCCAGCAAGTGTGTTTATCGGCTACAGGCTTGATCAATGCATCATGTACTTGCCCTGCAACAGGTGCATGTAAGCATATCGTTGCCGCAGTACTGTATTTACAACAACATCTACGAAATCCAGTTCAGGACAATACTGAAAACCAGATCCAAGATACACCTGAATTGGTTGAGATTTCGGTTGTTCCATCTAGCGAACAGCCTCAAGTAAGTTTAAATAAACCCAACCTTATTGAAGAGATTCTGGTATTCGATTTAAGTCAACTTGCCAAGAAAATAGGCAAAGCCCAAACCCAAAAAGCGATTAAATTTGCTCGTCTTTGGCAGCAAGAACAGCAAACGGAATTGTTGGAAGAGGGCTACCGCTTAAAAATTCGGATCAAGAGTTTGGCTGAGGACATCATCTATGTCGCGGGAGCAGGTTTCACAGGTATGCTGTCTAATCTGGAAAAAGATCAACCTGCCTACTATCTGGCTGCTTTAAGTGAAGTTCAGCGTCTGCAAGGAAAATTGTGGGCTGAACTGGAACTGAGTGAAGCAGAGAACCCTGCGATTTTAAGTGAGAGTGAACGCCAGTTTATTGTTGAATTAAAAGATGATTTAGCGCAATTGCTTGAATTTGGTCTATCCCATGTCAATGAGATGACTGCACGTCAACTGCATTTACTCAATATGTCAGCCCGTAGTGAATCATTGCCACGTCTAGCAGCAATGTTAAGACAACTCAGCGGGCAGGTGGGCCGACTGTTAAATCGTGATGAGCACAGTTCAGAACATGATACGCTACTGTATTTGGCACAGATGAGTGCTTATCTCTATCGGTTGGAACATGCACAAGGTGAACAGCTATTAAAATTGAGAGGGAAGCTGCGACAGCATTATCAGCTCGATGAAGAACAAGCTGATTTGGAGCTTTTGCCTTTAGGCGCACGTTGGTGGCGGACGCTTGGGGGAGCACGCGGGATGAGCCTGTATTTTTCAGAATTGGAAAATCCTAAAACTTTTGAAGTCACTTTGGCACGTGCTGAAAATAATGACCCAAACTTTACCCGTCATAATGCATGGTCACAGCAGAGTATCTGGATGCTGACAGCCCAACAACTGATGCAGAAAAAAGTATGTTTGCAGCAACCTCGGTTTAGTGAAGATGGACGTTTATCTGCATCAGGAACAAGTCGTGCCTTGCCTTTAAATAGCCTAAGTAAGCTTGAAGACTTTAGTTTCTACCAAAAGATTGGGTTCAATGATTGGCGGACATTACAGCAGCATTGGCAGCAACAGTTACAGACTATAGACGGAATTGATCAAATCGTACTGCTCAATATCTCTGCTTATGACATTCCTCAAGTAGATGAAATTGAACAATGCTTGTGGTGGACGGTTTATGACCAAAACCGATCAACATTGCATTTGCGTTTGGACTGGAAAATACAAGACTTAGAGAAAATTCGTCAGCTTGAACGCTTATGTACCCAAATGCTACAGGCCCACTCTATTTTTGGATACTGCCAAATTAAAGGGCATCAATTGGTTCTATCACCCATGAGTTTGTTGATCACTCAAAATGGCAAGACTCGACTGTTTAACCTTGATTTTGACCAACTGGCTGAACCAAAAAGGACCTTAAAAGAAAGTATCGTTGGACGTATTGAGCAACTGTTGGCAAAGAAAAAACAGCAGCAAGCTAAACTTGCTTCTACCCAGATGAGTTTGAGCCAGAAAGTGTGTGAACCAATTTTGGAGGTATTGCTCAGTCTCAGTTGTTCAGGACGTATGTTGCTGAGTGCATCACAGATTGAAATCCTACAGCAGCAACAACAGTTGGCACAGGATGCGGGAATGAATCTTTTAGTCAAGCAAATCAGCTTAATTTTGGATACTTCTCAACTAAATTCAGCGATGCTTTTACGTTTGGTCTATGTGTGTGACTTGGTTTTAAGAATGCAGGTTTTTTTGCCAATACAATTAAATATTGATAATAAAGCATTAATTTGAACTGCCTTTTTTTGCACAAAATGACATTTTTTGTCAAATGTCCGACAAAAAACATTTACTTGCTTAAAAAATAGGCTAAAATGCCCAGCGTGAAATAGCATCATAAGATGTCAGTTTCATGTATTTATATAATTAAAATGAGTGTTTTGAAGTGCGAATAGTTCTTATAAATAGACGATTCGAGAGGATATAAAATTATCGACTTTATAAAAATACTCAGAATTTGCTAAACAATTGTAGAGGGAAAACGATGTTGGAATCTAAAAATCTAATTGTGCTTGATCAAATGCTTGTCCTAACCAAAGAGGGCAAAAATGACTTGGTCTATGAAAATGATACCCTACTTAAGGTAAAAATGATTTCGAATCAACATATCGTAGTAGAAGATGATCAACAGACCAGTTTCCTGCTCAAACAGCGGGATGAAAATGTAGTTTGGTCATTTGTATAAATAACAAAATCGCAGGCACCTGAATATAATCATCAGGTGCTTGTCATATAAAATAAGTTCAATTTATTGTTTAAGTTCCATCAATATCGGGCAGCAATCATTTTCTGTGGTTTTACATTCATCTAGCCAGCTTGAAAGCCTTTGTTTTAGTCCCTGCAATTCCTGTATCCGCTCATCTATCTTGCTTAAGCGTTGTTCAATCACATGCCTTACCTGAATACGATCTTCCAGATTTAAGGTAAGTAATTCCTTGATTTCATTCAGTTGTAGGCCAGCATCTTTGGCTTTCTGAATAAAGCTTAAGGTTTCCACATCCTGTTGATGATAGTAACGATAGCTTTGTGTGCTCTCAGGTACACGCATTAAACCTATACGCTGATAATAACGAATGGTTTCGACGTTGATGTTGCAGGACTTTGCCAGTTTACCAATGGTCAAGTTCATGTGCCTGTTCCTTAAAAATAGCCTGAAAAAATGCTTGACTCTGTACCTGGGTACAGACTTTATCCTATAACCATCAAAAAATAAAAGATAGGTGTAGTGATGACTCAGCAACAAGCTTCATCATGCTGTTCAGGTCAGAAAACAGCAATTGTTTATGAATATACTGATCCTGTATGTGGAATGCAGGTGGCTGAAACGTCGAAGCATTATTTTGATTATCAGGATATTCGTTATTTATTTTGTTCAGCGGGCTGTCAGCAAAAGTTTAGTACGCAGCCTGAAAATTATCTAAGCCTTAAAGAAGAGCAGCAGGCAGCTTCATCATGTTGTTCCAAAGAAAAGCCAGTCAAGCAAACGTCGTGTTGTGGTGGAACTGAATTGGAACAGAAAGATGAGCCTGTCGAAAACTTATCCTGTTGTACACCAAAACTGACTGAGCAAAAAAGTAATTCATGTTGCGGCGCTAAACCAGAAATATCACCTGTTAAAGAAGAGGTAAAAAATTCCTCATGCTGTGGTGGAGGGCAGCATCAACACCAGCATGAAGCAAATAATCATCAAACCGAGATTGATCCTGTCTGTGGGATGTCAGTCAAAACCAGCACAGATTTAAAAACAGAATATCAGGGGAAAACCTATTATTTCTGTAATCCATCCTGTCTGGATAAATTTCAACAGGACCCTGAATTTTATTTAACTCCCGCTGATCAGCGTCCAGTTCCCGAGGGAGCAATGGATATGGATTATACCTGTCCGATGGACCCTGAGATTGTACAAAAAGGCCCAGGCACTTGCCCAATCTGCGGCATGGCACTTGAACCGATGCAACCCACTTTGGATGAGGGACCAAACCCTGAACTGGTGGATTTTAGCAAGCGTTTCTGGACAACCTTGCCACTTAGTTTATTGGTGATGATTCTGGCAATGGGTTCGCATATTCATGTCTTTATCTCACCGCATATACAGCCTTGGATTGAACTGGTGTTAAGCCTGCCTGTGGTGCTCTGGGCGGGTTATCCAATTCTACAACGCTGTTGGGTGTCCTATAAAACAGGCCATCTGAATATGTGGAGTTTGATTGGGGTTGGGGTACTTGCAGCATTTATTTATAGTGTGATAGCAACCATTTTCCCAGCCTTGATTCCTGTAGAAGCCAAAACAGGGCATGGCGTGGCAGTGTATTTTGAAGCAGCTTGTATGATTGTTTCGCTGAGTTTGTTGGGACAGATTCTGGAACTGAAAGCACGTTCACAAACTGCCAATTCCCTAAAAGCCTTGTTACGTTTACAGCCAAGCAAGGCTAAACTGGTTCAACATGATCAGGTCGTGGATGTCGATATTGCCATGGTCAAACAAGGTGATATTTTACAAATTTCATCGGGTGAACAAATTCCCCTTGATGGCGTGGTGGTGGATGGAAAAACTTATGTCGATGAGTCCATGATGACGGGTGAGCCAGTTCCTGTGAAAAAGGAAAAGGATGACCGAGTGATTGGTGGAACCATTAATCAACAAGGTTCTATCCGTATCCAGACGACTGCGGTGGGGACCAATACCACATTGGCAAAAATGATTCAGATAGTTACCGATGCACAGCGTTCCAAAGCACCATTACAACGGATTGCTGATGTGGTGGCAAAGTATTTTGTGATTGCGGTACTCAGTATCAGTGTTCTGACTTTTATTGCATGGATGGTTTTCGGTCAGGCACAGTTTGATCTGGCGTTGATGTGTGCGGTTGCGGTGCTGATCATTGCCTGCCCATGTGCATTGGGCTTGGCAACGCCAATGTCGGTGATGGCAACCACAGGCCGTGCCGCGCAGAAAGGGGTGTTGTTTAAAGATGCGGAAGCGATTGAAGCATTGAGCAAGGTCAATACCCTGATTATTGATAAGACAGGAACACTGACCGAGGGCAAGCCAAGCCTTAAAGAAATTCAGCCACTCTCTCAAACCTTTACCCAGACGCAAATTGAGTTGTGGATTGCCTCCATTGAGCAGTATTCGACCCATCCGATTGCACAGACCTTAACCAAGTTGGTGGATACAAACCAGTTATTGAATGTTACTGATTTTGAAGATGTCACAGGTTTTGGTGTGAAAGGTAATATTGAGGGCAAGACCTTATATATTGGCAGCCAGAAACTGATTGAACAGTTGGGCTTAACATTGGGAGATGCTTTAGGCAAGCAGCTTGATCAAAAACGCTCACAGGGTGATGTCATTAGCTTCCTGATGTCAGAGCAAGAGGTGATTGCCTATGTTTCGATTCATGATGCAATTAAGGACAATGCCAAAGCCGTGATTGACCAACTACATGCTGATGGAATTGATGTGATCATGGCAACAGGTGACCACGATAAAAATGCGCAGATGGTGGCACAAGCATTAGGCATTAAAAAGGTCTATGGCAACCTTGATCCAAAACAAAAACTGGAGATTGTGAAACGGGCACAGGCTCAGGGCAAAATCGTGGCAATGGCGGGTGATGGTATTAATGATGCGCCTGCACTGGCACAGGCCAATGTCGGCATTGCCATGGGTACGGGCACGGATATTGCCAAGCAAACGGCGCAGGTGACTTTGGTTAAAGGTGATATTCAGGGCATTGCCCAAGCTGTTCATATGGCCAAACTGGGCGTGAAGAATATGAAGCAGAACCTTGCTTTCTCCTTTGTCTATAATGGATTGGGTGTACCTGTCGCAGCAGGATTATTCTATCCACTGACGGGTTTATTGCTTACGCCAATGTTTGCAGCCGTGGCGATGTCACTCAGCTCATTGTCTGTGGTGGTCAATGCGCTACGATTAAATAAATCTTAGTCAATTCCCTTAAATAAAACCCTATTCTCATCAGTTGAGAATAGGGTTTTATTTTTGACTCAACTGACATGATCCAAATAAATACAGTCAATTCTATTTTTATGCTTTAGCCGTAACTTGAATAAAACTATTGGGAAATAGCTAAGGATAGCAAGTATGCAAAACAATAAATTCACCAAGTTTATGAAATCATTTCTCATCTCAACTGTGATGGTATCTTCACCATTGTTGATGAATACCAGCCATGCTGCCCCTGAGGGAAAGCTGGATTTAACCCTTTCAGCGCACTCACAAAATAAAATCAAGCAACTGTTAAATGATCCAAAAACATGGCAACAGATTCCACAACAGGTCACCTTATGTGTATTTTCGCCCAATGGTGAACACAGTGAGGCTTTCGAGCAGGCCACCAGCTATATTACTGAAATTCCGAGAATGGTCCGCGTAGCCAAGCAGTTTGGCGTGAATATGAATGTGACTCGACCATCGCATTTGCAGTTTAAGCTGGATTTTGATTATCCCAAGCTTAAAAAGTCAGCTTCAACTTTGGTGAATTTAAAAGTTTATACCAATGAAGCGGTACTCACCGAAGACTTCCGTAGCAAACGCTGTGATGGAGCAGGAATCAGTAATTTACGCGCCAAACAGTTCAACAAGTTTGTTGGCAGTATTGATGCAATTGGGGCACTACAAACCTATAAGCAGCTTAGTGCCGTGATTCAGGTTTTGGCCAATCCAAAATTTGATGAAAAAATGATAAACAAGGATTATGAAGTGGTGGGTATTGTTCCACTTGGTGCGGCCTATATCATAGTGACAGACCGCAATATCAATACCTTGGCTAAGGCGGCGGGTAAGAAAGTTGCCGTTTTCCAATTCGATGAAACACAAAAGAAACTGGTACAAAATGTCGGGGCGCAGCCTGTATCTGTGGATTTAATCAGTGTGGGTGGGAAATTTAATAATAAAGAAGTGGATATTATGGCAGGGCCAGCCATTTTGTTTGAACCGCTTGAACTCAAGAAAGGCATGACCGATAAATCAGGCAAGGTGGTCGGTGGTATTATCAAGTTTCCTGTGATTCAGGTGACAGGTACGCTTATTATGCAGCGCAACAAGTTTCCAGCAGGCATGGGCAGTATTGCACGGGAAATTATCTCTAAACAGCTCACACCAGCGTTTCAATTTGTCGATAAGATCGAAGCAGACATTCCTAATCAATATTGGCTAAGCCTGAATGAGAGTGACAAGCCTGGCTATGTCAGATTGATGCGTGAAGCACGTATTCAAATGACCAAAGAGGGTTTTTACGATAAGGATATGATGAAGTTGCTGAAGCAGGTACGTTGCTCACAAGAGCCAAGTAATTATGAATGTGCAACAAGTGATGAATAATAGATAATCTGGATTAGAAACATCAGCGATAGAATAATAGTCTTAATACGGACTTAATCTATCGCTTTTTTATGTGGATATGATGATGAAAAAAACGACTCAGCCATTCGATAAACAGCCAATTATTTTTATTGCTGGAGCTACAGGTGCCATAGGTTATAAACTTTGCTTAATCCTGAAACAAAAGGGTTATGTTGTTTATGGTATGACCCGTTCAATTGAGAAAGCGAAATTTCTGGAGGCTATCGGGGTTATACCTGTAATTGCTGATATTTTTAATGATCAGCAGATTAAGGAAATTATAGAAAAAATTACTCCAGATGTGGTGATCCATCAACTGACTGATCTACCTTATGGCCTGAATCCCGCTTTAATGGAACAGGCAAGATTGAATAATGCAAGGATTCGTAAACTCGGTACACGTCATCTGCTTCAAGCATTAAGTAAACTTCAATGCCGATTCATCGCACAAAGTATCGCATTTGCCTATGTTCCCGATCAGCCATTTTATGATGAAAGTTCAGCGCTTGACTTGAATTCCAGTCATCCTGTACTAAAGCTAAATGCAGAGGGTATTTGTGCATTGGAACAACAGGTCATGGAAAGCGATGTGGATGCCGTCATTTTGAGATATGGAAAACTTTATGGAAATGCGACAGGTTGTTTGGCCGCTGAATTGTGTAGGATTCATGTGGATGCGGCTGCTTATGCTGCATATCTGGCGATTGAAAATGGACAGGGGATTTATCAAGTTGTTGAAGATGATTTAATTTATCGAAATATAAAAGCTAAACAGGAACTGGGTTTTAATCCAGACTATCGGTTTAAATTATAATTTTATTTAAAAATAAAATGCTCCAGAGGTGCCGCTGCATGGTCGTTACCCTGAACCCGATGAGTTCAAGGTGGAGGTGACGTATACTTAATGGGTTTCCTACTCAAGGCAGGCATACACTCAAAATACACAGAACACATCCATAAATTTAAGTATCGGCAGGGGACTAGACGTACTGGCGAACACCCTAGAGACAGTTTTAGTATAACGGATCTTTACACGATGACAATCCTTGCAGATCAATTATCTGTAAAGATACTTACCAATTGATGGGGCTTTGTGCAAATAATCTTAACATTTAAGTATTTTTCTACACAGTCTGTTCCACATCTTCCAAAATGGTCTGGAGCAGGTGTTCACAATGTGCATATTCCTGCAAAGATTTATTCAGGCTAAACACTTCCTGAGCCATTTGCAGTGCAACCATAATCACAAGTTTGTTATGTTCAACACGTGGGGCATTACGGCGCATATCATGAAATTTCTGGTTCAGTAATTCAGCAGCACGTTCCAGTTCCTCACGCTTTTCTTCAGTCGTGTTCAGCCGAAACGTCTGTTCAATTAGGCGAAGTTCGACAACAATCAGTTCACTCATGATCAGGTCTCCTCTTGTGTTTCAGCATTTGGGTGGGCGAGTTGCTGAATCTCTTGTGCATGTTGATCCTGGGCTGTACCAAGAACAGCTAGGCGCTGGATAATCGCCTCAACTTTAGACTTTGCCAACTCATTTTTCTGCAACAAGCGGTCACGGTCCTGCTGCAAGTCCTGAATTTCTTGTTGGCTATGACGTTGCTGTGCCTGTAGTTTTTCCTTGGTGACACGTAGATCATTACGTTCCGCCAGAATTTCCTGAAAGCGATTTTTAAGATCAGTGGTACTTTTCTCTAAACGTCCATAACGTTCAGCCAAAGTTGTTGCATCAGTATTCAGTTGTTTAAATTGATCTTGTAACTGAGTCAGTTGTTCAGTTAAGTTATCAACTTCTTCCTGCTTTTGCGTGATGATGCTATTTTTCTGCACAACTTGTGCATGATGATCAGTTTCAGCGAGTTGTTTGGCTTCAGTGAGCGATACATTTTCTCGCTCTAAATGATGTAAGCGTGTTTTTAAAACACCAATATGCGCTTGTAGACGCTGTAATTGTTCTAACATAACGAAGGTCGCACAGAGTTGCAATCAAAGGTAATATATACAGCAGTATAGAGATTGGATAAACGAATGCAAGACGATATTTCAGGTTGGACGGAATGGAATACCCATTTTGATGGGATTGAGGAAATTTCAAGCCCTAGTGAGTTACATGGTTTACTCACAGGTATAGTTTGTGTGACACAGGCGCCGACCTCCGATGAATGGTCACAAATATTAAACACCCTGAATGTGCCTGCTTTACAGCCAGAGGCGCTGGAAAGCCTGACAGATGAGGCGGAAGATGTTTCCCATGCTTTATCGGATGATGAGCTGGATTATCTACCATTATTGCCAGACGACACTCATTTGCTTGCAGACCGTGTTCAGGCATTGGCGGATTGGTGTGCTGGTGTGGTTCTTGGTTTTGGTTTGGCTTCGGGTCATATTCGTGCAGAAGAACAAGAGCTGATTGAACATTTACAAGATGTTGCTGCTGTTGAGTTCGAAGATTCAGACAATGATGAAGAAGGCGAGGAAAGCTATCAGGAACTGTATGAGTTTGTACGGCTGATTCCTGTGAGTCTGTCGATTGGCCGTAAAAAGATTGCTGTAGCCGAAAGCTCATTACTACAAAACTTCCATGCAAAAAGTAAGAATCAGGGTGATATTGGCGACGCACAAAATGTCGTTGAAATGTTTACCCCACATCGTCCGAGTTAACTCGGGCGGTGCCTTAACAGCTTATAAATAAAGATACTTACAATCATTCATCTTCATCAGAAGGACAATATGAAATTAAGTCAAGCCGATTTTAAACAACGCCGTGATCTTCTTGCTCAACACATAGGCAGCAATAGCATTGCCATTATTGCGACTCGGGCAGAAATGTATCGTAACCGCGATGCGGATTATAAATATCGTGCAGACAGTAGTTTTTATTATCTGACTGGATTTGCAGAACCAGAAGCTGTTGCTGTGATCGAAACCTTTGCAGAGGGCGAGGAATATAGCTATAGCTTATTCTGTCGTGAACGTAATCGTGAGATGGAAATCTGGAATGGTTATCGTGCGGGTATGGATGGTGCGATTGAAATTTATGATGCAGATGAGGCTTATGCAATTGATTTGTTGGATGAAGAAATCATCGACAAGCTTTTAAATAAACAGCGTCTTTATTATCGTATTGGGCAGAATGCTGAATTTGATGCGCGTGTAAGCCAGTGGATTCAAAAAGCGGATGCACAACAACGTCGTGGTGGCGCTGCACCCGCAGAAGTGGTTCAATTGGATCGTATTGTTGATGAGATGCGTTTAAAAAAATCGGCGCAAGAAATTGAGCTGATGCAGATTGCTTCCAATATCAGTGCTGAAGCGCATACCCGTGCCATGCAAAGCGTAAAACCAGAGATGATGGAATACGCGCTTGAAGCGGAACTGAATTATATCTTTGGTAAAAATGGCTGTGTTCCATCGTATAACAGTATTGTTGGTGGTGGTGAAAATGCCTGTATTCTTCATTATGTTGAAAATAACAAGCCCTTAAAAGATGGTGATTTAGTTCTGATTGATGCAGCGTGTGAATATGAGTTCTATGCGTCGGATATCACCCGAACTTTCCCCGTCAATGGTAAATTTAGTCCTGAACAAAAAGCGTTATATAACGTGGTTCTTGAAGCACAACTTGCTGCAATTGATGCAACCCGTATCGGCAATCACTATAAATATCCGCATGAAGTTGCTGTTAAAATTTTAACCCAAGGTCTGGTTGATCTTGGTTTACTCAGTGGTAATGTGGATGAATTGGTTGAAAGCGAAGCGTTTCGTCAATTCTTTATGCATGGTACAGGGCATTGGCTCGGTATGGATGTACATGATGTCGGTGCATACAAGACAAGTGAAGACTGGCGTGTTTATGAAGCAGGTATGGTCGTGACCGTTGAACCAGGCTTATATGTTGCACCAGACGATGAAACGGTTGATGCAAAATGGCGTGGTATCGGCATTCGTATTGAAGATGATATTGTTGTGACTGAAAATGGACCGTTAGTTCTGACCAAGGATGTAGTGAAAACGGTTGAAGAGATTGAAGCATTAATGGCTCAAGCAGAATAAAAAATCAAAAGGCTTAAATGGAGTTAAGCCTTTTTATCATTTAAAAGAGAATAATAATGAGTGAATATGCTCCACAATATACGTTTAAAGAGCGAGTAAAAATAATTGCGTTACATAGCTTATGGGTTTTACCTATTCTATTTTTATTTATTTCAATCCTATATTGGATTGAATCTATCATTTTTTGGGCGGCATGTTTTCCATTTGGATATGAAATTTTATTTTATGGTGTAATGGTTGTTTTTCCTTTAATTGCATCTACTGTTCTTCTTTTTATTTGGTGGAGAGACTGTTTCCCTGTTTTTTTATTTAAACAGTATCCTGCTCCTCATAAAAAAACGATACGAAAAATTAAATATTATTATGGGAAATGGGCTGTTTTTATGGCAGTAATGAGGTTTATACATGCATCTTTCTTATTGTTGCCTGCAATTTTTGGAATTTGGTATTTAGATATTATGTTTAATTTACCAGATTCAGAAAACTGGATGAAGATGAGTAAGGCGGTTTGTTCTGTTTCATCATAGACTATTGTATAAGGGGACTATGGAAATTATTAATAAAATACACAGCGCAAACAAAGCCTACACTCCATTTTTGCTTGTGCTTAGAGTAAGATAGTTGAAATGACGAAAAAGTGATAAGGAATAACGATATGCAGCAACAAGTCATCATTGTCGGTGGAGGTATGGTTGGACTCAGCCTTGCCTTAATGTTGGCAAAATCTAATATCGCAGTAAAGCTATTAGAAGCTGTGAAATATCCAAATTACGATGATGAAAATGTTGCCCCTTATCATTCCAGCTTTGATGCGCGTAACACCGCATTGTCACGCCGTAGCGTACAGATTTACCAAAAATTAGGTTTGTGGGAAGCCTTACAGCAACATGCCACGCCAATTCTGCAAGTGCATATTACCGAGCAGGGTAGCTTTGGTAAGGCTCGTTTGGTGGCAGAACAAGAAAAAGTAGAAAGCTTTGGGCAGGTGATTGAAAATGCTTGGCTCGGTCGTGTATTGCTGACTCAGGTTCGCCAGCAGCCTCTGATTGAATTGATTGATGGTGTGCAAGTGACTTCATTGACTCAAGATGTAGATCAGGTACACATCGAAGCCATACGTAATGGTGAATATATACATACTTTAAAATCTAGATTGGTGATTGCTGCTGATGGTCGTGACTCTTTCTGCCGACAAGCGATTGGCGTAGGTGTCGATGAGTATGATTATGATCAAGTGGCTATTGTCACCACTGTACAGACCTCAAAACCTCATCAGCACGTTGGTTTTGAACGTTTTAGTGCATTGGGACCATTAGCTCTATTGCCTTTACCAGGTGAATACCGCCGTTCAGTGGTTTGGCCTGTGAAAAAAGGCACTGAAGCCGAGTGGTTAGGTGAAGACAATGATCAGCACTTCCTTGATGCTTTACAGCATACCTATGGTGATCGTGCTGGTAAATTTGAAAAAACGGGTAAGCGTTTTAGCTATCCATTGGCTCAGGTTTTGGCACATAAACAGGCCGTTGGGCGTGTAGTGCTAATGGGGAATGCGGCACATACCATTCATCCCGTTGCTGGACAAGGTTTTAACCTGTGCTTGCGTGATGCAGATGTACTGGTTCGTTTCTTAATGGAACAACTGGCAAAATCAGATGATATTGGCGCGCCTGAAAATTTACTCGCCTATGAGCAAGCACGATTAAAAGACCAACAACGTGTCATTAAATTCTGTGATTCAGTCGTTCGCAGCTTTAGCAATCAAAATCCAGTGCTGAAATTATTACGCAATACCGGACTGATTGCATTTGATGTAATTCCAGGAATTAAGCCTTTGGTTGCCAATTATGCGATGGGACTAAAAGCATGAGTGAAATGTTAGATGCTGTCATCGTTGGTGGTGGATTAGTTGGTGGTTTAACAGCTTTACTGCTAGCGCAAGGTGGGGTGCAGGCGACGGTGCTGGATGCTGCACCTGTGCTTGATCAAGAAAAAACGCTGGCTGTGATGAATCCGCGTGTATTAGCACTCAGTCAGGCGACGATTCACTTACTCAAAACAGTCAATGTCTGGAATGATTTAGCGCGTCAAATGCCATATTCAGGCATGCAAGTTTGGAATAAAAATGGCTATGGTGAAATTAATTTTGGCCATGCCTCTGAACAGCAACCTCAATCAGATCAGGCTTTAGGTTCAATGGTCGAGCCAAGCGTTTTGAATGTTGCGATTCAACAAAAAATGCTGCAACAACTTAAAGACTATCGAACCCAAGTCAAAGTCATTCGGATCGAACAAATTCCACAAGGCTGGTCAATTCAATTGGCAGATGGTACAACACTAAAAACCAAGTTGCTGATTGGTGCAGATGGTGCAAATTCTTTTGTACGTGAGCAGGCGTATATTGATCTAGATGTATTGGATTATAAGCAAGCCGCGATCAGCTGTGCGATTAAAACCACGCGCCCGAATCAATATGTGGCTCGACAGATTTTCCTACCGACAGGACCATTGGCCTATTTACCGATGGCAAGTCTTGATCCTCAAGAAAACGGTTATTGGCAGTCGATTGTTTGGACTTTACCTGATGACTATGCCGATGAATATTCAGCACTCAGCGATCAAGCGTTTATGCAACTATTGACGCAAGAAAGTCTACATATGTTGGGTGAAGTGGTTGATGTGCGTTCTAGAGCACAATTCCCATTAAAAGCACGTGCCGCTCAGCGTTATATTAAATCGGGTCTGGCATTGATTGGTGATGCCGCACACGTGATTCATCCTTTGGCTGGACAGGGGGTGAATATTGGCTGTTTAGATGCTGCGGTATTGTGTGATGTATTACTACACGATTTAAAACGTGGTGTGTGGGCCAACGAACAAACTTTATTGCGTTATGAACACCAACGTAAGGGGCAAAATGATGCCATGATGCATAGCATGTCTGCGATTGGATGGATTGAAAGTTCAGAATTATTTCCTTTTGTTTGGGCAAGAAATTTTGGTCTGAAACAGGTTGAACAGTTCGATTGGTTTAAGGATCGTTTTATGCAACAAGCCAATGGATTAGGAACATTGAAAGACACACAATATGCATGTTAAAAAATAGTAGATATTTTTTAAACAATCATTTATAAATCAGAGTGAATTTGGTCATAAAAAGTACGTTTTAACAAATATTGTGCTTTGCTAAATCTGAAGAGCTTGCTAAATTCCACCTAGTTCTGATGGCCAAATAGCGATGATGAGAGTTGAGTCATTGTGGGGAGATGAAGATGACGGAAATGAATGATTACGACGAAAACACAGAAGATTCTGCTGTAGACGACGAAGAGGCGAAAGCGGCGGAAAGTGGTGCAGAGAGTGAAGAATCGAGCGCCAATGACGCTGATCTTGCTGAAGCGGAAACTTTAACCGTGACTGCGAAGCAGAAACAGCGCCAGGCTTTAGAAGATGAAGTGGCTGCGTTTCTTGCACGTGGTGGGCGCATTACTGAAGTTCCGCCAGGTGAGCATCAAGATTAAGTCTGAATTGACATAAAAAAGCATCACGGTTGTGGTGCTTTTTTATGTTGGTGTGACTCATGTTCGCACTCAAGTGGTTGGTGTAACTCTTTTAAAATGCCACATTGTTCAATGGTACGATGTTGTGAACATTGTTGTTTTAAATGGCTTAGATCTTGTTTGAGATGTTCCAGATTTTTAATCTTCTGTGAAACCTCGGCAAGATATTGATCAATCAGATGATCTACCTCCATGCAGGTTTGATTCGGATCTTCGGCTAGACCCTTAAGCTTTTGAATATCTTGTATGGTGATGCCCAGTTCTCGGCAGTGTTTTAAAAATAACAATTCTGAAAGCATTTGTTCCGAATAATGACGGTAATTTCCTGCCGTTCGTTGGGCTTTTTCCAGCAACCCAATTTTTTCGTAATACCGAATCGTATCTACAGATACACCTGACTTTTTTGCCAATTGTCCAATGCTAAAACTGATCATGCTTGACTCTGGAGTTACTCTAGGGTTTTAAATCACTATAAAAGATTATGTGAGAAAAGTCATGGCAGGGTGTGGTTGCAATACAACATGTTCACCAACACAAAAAATTAGTCCAAAGTTTAGAAAGGCTTTGTGGATTGCGCTCGTTCTAAATGCATTGATGTTCTTCGTAGAGATTATTGGAGGATCACATGCACGATCTGTGTCATTGTGGGCAGATGCGCTAGATTTTGCAGGTGATGCCGCTAACTATGCCATCTCATTGGCAGTGCTATCCATGACCCTGTATTGGCGAGCAACCGCAGCTTTACTGAAAGGGATTACCATGGCCGCATTTGGTATTTTTGTGATTGTTAAAGTATTCTGGTCATGGTGGCTAGGTGTAACACCTGAACCAATGCTCATGGGGGCGATTGGTGTACTGGCATTGGCTGTCAATGTTATCTGTGCATTGATGCTCTATGCATTCCGTGATGGCGATGCCAATATGCGCTCGGTATGGTTATGTAGCCGTAATGATGCCATTGCCAATATTGCGATTATCGTCGCAGCTGTTGGTGTATTTGGAACTGGGACTATGTTCCCTGATTTATTGGTGGCTTTTGTGATTGCTTATCTTGGTGTTTCTTCTGGTTTGGTTGTGATTAAGCAGGCGAAAGCAGAGCGTAAGCAGGACCGTCATAGTCTAGGAATAAAAGTCTGATTTTAAAAGGGTAGTTTTTAGGGCTATTTTTTTCTGAGGATATGTTGGATATAGTGCTCAATATCTTCCTCTCGATAGCCCAGCAATTGTCCAATTCTTCGCTCAAGCTCTGGCACAAGCCCAGCTTTTGGTTGATTGAGGGATTGTTCAATGACAGCCATTAATTCATCCACTTGTTCTATTGCAACATTTTTATAAATAAGAACATTTTCTATCTGTATATTGGGGATACGAGTTGTGGTCATCTTAATTCTGGATTTTAAAATGCCAGATTCAAGATAAGGCAAAAACTCATCAGGAATACCCTCATAAAAAAAGGCAATTGGTTTTTCACCAGAAAGCAGCAATTCAAGTTCTCTGCCTTCATGGGGACCTAACATGGGTAATGAGTCTATAGCCATTTCCTACGTATCTTTTGTAAGTATTATTTATTATCTTGAGTCAATTCCAAAGCGCGTTGATAAGCCACTTTCTTTTTAATACCTGTTAAATCAGCAGCCAATTGTGATGCCGCTTTTACCGATAAATCCTGTAATAAGCGTTTTAACAACTCATCCAGTTTATCCTGCTCCATATCTTTTTCCGCAGATGCTCCACCAACCACAACCACAATTTCACCTTTTTCCTGGTTGTGATCATTTTCAATAAATGTGACCAATTCTTTTAAGGTCATTTTTTTGATGGTCTCAAAAGTCTTGGTAATTTCACGGGCAAAACCGACAGGACGGTCTTCCCCAAATACCTCAGCCATATTTTTTACACTGTCTAAAATACGATGCGGTGCTTCATAGAAAATCAGGGTTTGAGTTTCATCTTTTAATTTTTCAAGCTGGCTAATCCGTTGCGATGCTTTGGATGGTAGAAAGCCCTCAAAGCTAAAACGGTCACTTGGCAAGCCAACCGCACTTAATGCCGCAATTGCAGCACAGGCACCAGGTACAGGAATCACACGAATGCCATGTTCCTGAGCTGCACGAACCAGTTTAAAACCTGGATCACTAATCAGGGGCGTGCCAGCATCACTAATTAAGGCAACATTTTCACCATTTAGCATTTTTTGGAGAAGTTGATCAATTTTGTTACTTTCGTTGTGATCATGACACGCTGTTAGCGGAGTTGAGATATTATAGTGCTTGAATAATTGAGCAGATTGACGAGTGTCTTCTGCTGCAACCACCGATACAGACTTTAAAATATCAATTGCACGAAAGGTCATGTCATCCAAGTGCCCAATCGGGGTTGCTACAACAAATAATTGAGCACTCATAAAAGGTAACTCCCTCATGTCTTACAAAAAATATTGGCTGCTACTGTGTTTGGCAGCATGTATGAGTCCAGCCTATGCGGACGTACTGGTGATTTTACCTGAATCTGGCACGATGGCGCGAGCAGGCCAGAGCATCAAACGTGGTTTCCTGAGTGCTTATACAGCATCTGGCAGCAAAGAAAAAATTATTTTTGTAGATTCCGCAAAAAATAGCATTGACTCAATTTTTAAGAAAAAAGTCACCAATAAGACCAGACTGATTGTTGGGCCATTGGCAAGACCTGAAATTGAAAACGTTATACAGCTTAGTCCCAAAATTCCCGTACTGGCCCTCAATGATGTCAACACACAGTCAGCCAATGTCTGGCAATATAGTCTGGCCAAGCAGGATGATGCGGTTGCCCTCAACCAACTACTGAAAAAAGATGGGGTGAAAAAACTATTTGTTTTACGCCAGACAGGAACTGAGTCAGCCACTGAGCTTTTTTTAGTGGCATTGATGGCTGAGTTTGGTTCAGATATTGAAATGGTCAATCAGTTACCGAAAAAACTCTCCAGAAAAGAGGGTGTGTTGCTATTGGGTGACCATCAATGGATGGAACAACTGGGATCATTACCTGAGAAGAATATTTATGCGACACCCCTGAGTATTGAACAGGGGCAGTTCATACCTTTGGGATTGAGTTTCTGTGATGTACCCGCGTTATATAATGGTCAATGGGCAGATTTGATTGAAGCCTACAGGGAACAGCCTGAAAATATGGCATTTCAACGTTTGCTGGCTTTTGGGGGGGATGCATGGAGCATGAGCCAACAGTTCCTTGAGCAAACTGGACAGGTGCAGTTCTCTTTTGTTGGGCGCACAGGTGCAATTGAGCTAAAAGACCATAAAATCTCTAGGCAGCCTTATTGTTATAGACAGCAAAAAAATAGCATTGAAATTTTAAAATAAGATATGGGCACAATGGAACAGCAGAAACATCTTTTGGGACAGTGGGCAGAACAAACAGCATTGCTATTTTTACAGTCCCAGCAGTATCAATATGTCAATAAAAACTACCATTCACGTTTTGGAGAAATTGACCTGATTGTCAAACGCGACAATGAGCTGGTTTTTGTGGAGGTGAAAGCCCGTTCAGCAGGCAGTTATGCAGAGGCCTGTGAAGTGATTTCGTATTCACAGCAACGCAAGATTATCAAGACGGCCCAGTTCTTTTTACAAAGATATCCCAATTATTACAATTTTGACTGTCGTTTTGATGTGATCTGTTTTGATTTTCCACAGAAACTTGCAAAAACAGTACAACCAGATTTTTCAAAATTGCAGTATGATCAGCAATGGATTAAACATGCGTTTACTTTGGATTGAGATACGGTTGAGTCATTTCAAGACAAGTGCAGTAGATTGAACAAGTTAGTGGATAGGGAGTCTTGCCAAGTGTTGAAACGTTTAACGATGACGTTGGTTTGCGTTGCAAGTTTATCGGGATGTGCGAGTTTTATTTCTGGTGGAACAGGATCGGCGCCTGTTGGTACAAGCAGTGGTGAACGTAGTCTAGGGCAGGTTTTTATTGATTCTTCAATCAAGCGTACTGCAAATATCAACCTATACAAACTAGACCATCGCTTTAAGCAGTCACGCATCAATATTGAAAGTTTCCACAGTAATGTTTTGTTGACTGGCCAGGTTCCTGATCCTTACTTAAAACAGTTGGCGGAAGATAACCTGCGCGCCATGAGCGATGTTAAGGCGGTTCACAACTACATCACTGTAGGCGATAAAGTAAGCTATAGCACCATCATGCAGGATGCCACGGTAACGGCGAACACCCGTGGCCTACTGATGAAAGCACCTGTGGTTTCTGACAGTAAGGTACTGGTGCATACTGAAAATGGTGTGCTGTATGTGATGGGGCGCCTTAATACCGCTGAAGTGAAAGATTTGGATGATGTCTTACAAAAAGTGGGCAATGTGAGTAAAATTGTCACGCTGATTGACAACATTGATCAATCTTCAGGGACGATGAACTCATCTGCTGCCACGCCAATGGTCGGTGCAGCGACAACACAGCCTTTAGTTGAAACACCAGTTGCAATTGATCCTGATCAAGATGAACCCGTGACGACGACACCAACCGCACCTTAATTTATGAAGCAACTTATTCAGCAAGTACAAGAAAACGTGATACGGGCGAAAAACTTATATCAGGAATTTCGCCTGTATGATTTTGCCAGCTATTCAATCAATTATTTGACGCCAAAGGACACTTTTGAAAAAGAAGAGCATTTGGCTTACGGTTTAAAAGCAAGACAGCGTCTGGATTTATATCGCAGTAAAAATGCCAAAAAGCAAAGGCCATTGATTGTCTTTGTACATGGCGGTTCATGGCAGCATGGCAATAAACGTGATTATTTGTTTATTGGTGAGACATTCGCACGTGAGGGTTATGATGTTGCGGTGATCAACTATCATCTTGCGCCTGAACATATCTTTCCAGCCTTTATTGATGACCTTGCGCAGGCCATTCATTATTTGACCCAAAATCAAAACAAGCTGAATATCTCAACTGACAACATGATTCTGATGGGGCATTCGGCAGGGGCCTTTAATGTGATGTCGGTTGTCTATTCAGCCCAGTCACAAAACTTTAAATATAAAGACCAGATCAAGGCGATTGTGGGTCTGGCTGGACCTTACCATTTTGACTATGTGGGCGATCCTTTATCCGAACATGCCTTTGACCAGAAGATTTCCTATCAGCAGGTGATGCCTTATTACTTTATTGAACCGAACCAAATCAAGCATTATTTGCTGGTGGCGGAACAGGATCAGTTGGTGGAAAGAAAAAATACGCTTGATCTGGATATTGCCTTGAGACAAAAGGGCAATCATAGTCATATCGCCGTGATTCCAAAGACAGGTCATATTACCATCGTGGCAACACTTGCCAGTTTGATGAGCCATTACTTCAAGACCAAGCGCACCATTCTGCATTTTCTCGAAGAGGCGTTAGAGTCCTAAAGACTAAAAAAGCATCTTTTAGGATGCTTTTTTACTTTCTATGACCTGCATGATCATACTGTGGGCAATACTGCCTTTAAAAGGAATTTCAGGCAATTGGTCAAACTTGAAGAATTGTGCATCACTAATTTCTTCAAGTTGGAGCTGAATGTCACCTGAATCATATTCTGCATGAAAGGCGATCATCAGGTTGCTTGGAAATGGCCACGGCTGACTTGACATATAGCGGATGTTTTTAAGCTTGACACCGACTTCCTCAAACGCTTCCCGTTGCACCGCCTCCTCCAGTGTTTCACCAACCTCAACAAATCCCGCGATCAATCCGTACATATTGCCATAATGCTTATGCGCTGATTTTGCCAGCAACACTTCATCATTGCCTTTGGTGATAATGGTAATGACACAGGGCTGCACACGTGGGTATTGATGATAGCCACAGGCAGGGCAAACCATAGCATATTCTTTGGGATGGATTTCCGTGGCATGTCCACAGTGGCTACAGAATTTATGGTTACGCCGCCATTCAAGCAGTTGCACCGCACGG
Organism: Acinetobacter sp. GD03645; assembly: GCF_029845285.1. NCBI lineage: Bacteria > Pseudomonadati > Pseudomonadota > Gammaproteobacteria > Moraxellales > Moraxellaceae > Acinetobacter > Acinetobacter sp. GD03645. The sequence goes on from NZ_JAOCLL010000003.1 coordinate 144,884, forward strand.
CTGGCCTGTAGAAATTCTGTTGTGGACCATAACTGGATCAGTTCCCGAATTGGAATCAGTTGATAGCCATCGGGAACAGATTCATGTTCAAGCAGATCACGTGCAATGACATGATCATTGTGATGGATGGGGAGGTCACTTGCTAACTTTTCAACCTTTGGCAGTTGCAGGTTTTCATCAACTAACAGTTTCTGGTGCTGAAAAATATAAGCAAGTGAGAGCTGAGTCATTATGCGGCGATGCTTTGTAATTGCTGACTGCTTGATAATGCCACATCAAACATGGATTGCAATACGGGTTGTTTATTCTTAAGGTTATCCACCAGTAAATCCAGACCTGCAACCACATTTAAAATGCAGTTCACCTGCTCTGCGTCCAAAGCCAGATTCTGGTTTAAGCGATTCTGGGCAAAGTTCGCCGCAGTCAACAATGCTGTCTGTTGAGCAGAACTGCCAAGGAACAGGGCAGCACCTGATAACTCCTTAAGATACTCTGGCAATGCCTCTAGGCTATGTGCGGCTGGATCCTGAACATACAGGCTTAGGGTTTGGGTCAGTGTCTCAATCAGTGTTTTTGTCTCAGTCAACAACGCCTTATGTGCTTCATCTAAACGGTCTAGTGAGATATGCATGTTGTTGACACGCAACTGCAAACGGCTAGAGGTGTAGTTACGTTCCAAAATGCCGATTGAGTTCATCGACGCTAAAATACTGTTCATCAACTGCTGTACTGAAGCCACATCCGTTAGTGTATTGGATTGACTGAGTTTTTCAGCCTGCTGGATCAGCTCTTTTGCCGCCTCGTTCAGGTTAAGCACCTTGAACACATTCGCAAGCTGGTTCAGCTTCAGTTGTAGCTCCTGAGTTTTCTCAGTTGACATATTCTGATGATTGTATTCAATTTCATTACGAATCTGCGCCATTTCATTGGTCATCAACTGGCTGATGGTATGAATGGTTTCATAGTCAGGGCCATACAAATGACGGCTGAGCACCTGCAACTGGGTATCGCTTAATAACTCATCGCCAATGTTGAGCTGTTCACGGATATGCTGGGAAACATCATCTTCCTGACTAATGCAGATGCTGAGAATATCTGCAAGATCGCTCAGGTTGGTTTGGTAGGCAGACTGCTGTGCCAGGAATTTGCCAATATTGGTTTCAACCTGAATCAGGGTGCGTAAACGCGCTTCGGTGATCAGCAGTTCTTCAATGTGGCTTAAACCAACATTGACCAGTTGCCAGTATTGCTGACTTGGAAGATTTGAAGCCATGCCCGCAAGGTAGACACCAACAAGCTTGATGCCCTGCAAGTCCAGTGGCGTTTCCGCCTGCTTGATCAGTTTGTTTAGGCATAGCTTGTAAAGCTGGTGAATATATTGGGATTGTTCCAGACTTGGCGCCTGTGGCAGGTTAAAGTTTGGTGTGATGCAGTCCAGCAAAGGCTGAATGGTCTGGCCTTCTTTGGTGATTGGTTTTCCCAGCGCCTTTTCCAAACGGTTCAGGGTATCAAGCAGGAACTGGGGAACCTTGACTTCACGCAGGCAGATAAACTCGATATAGCGCTTCAGCATAGTGGTGCCTTCACTGAGGGCAACCACATCACTGGTTTTGATTTGCTGCGGTTGAGCCATGATCTTGCGCATCAACTCAGCCGAATACTGGGTGATCTGTGACAAATGCGGCATATCAATCAGGGCAAGCACCTGTGTGCATTGCTCAAACTGATTGAGTGCGTCATCAATACCAAAAGGTAAGGCTTGTTCTTCAGCAAGCGTATTAACTGCTGTCTCCACCAATTTAATCGAATTGTCGATTTCATTTTTTATTATTAGTAATGCCGTTGGGTCGAAATGAATCGAGGTTTGGTAAGACATATGACCTACACCTTTCCTGAGTTGTTATATCCATGAACCTCCCGCAACAGGAGGTTTAAATCTTCTATAGGCTAATATAGCGTAACTTTGAAAGCTTGAAATACAAAAAATAACATTGATCAGCAAATTTATTTTGCAAAAAAGCAAGGCTTTCCATGTTTCTGCTCAAATTGTTTGACCCATGTCTCATGTTGGGCCAATTCATCGCCTGATGCATAAATGACAGGAAGCTCAATTTGAACACGTTGACGGGTGGTTTTATTTTGACTTTGTTCTGTTTGTGACAGGGCATCCATATCAAAGGAAACCTGTCCACCCGTCATGGCAAGGTAGACATCTGCCAGAATCTCGGCATCCAGTAACGCACCGTGGAAAGTACGGTCCCGTGCAGGAATTTCATAACGTCTCACCAAGGCATCCAAAGAGTTCTTCTGGCCAGGATGCTTATTTTTTGCCAGTGCCAATGTGTCGGTCACTTCACACACTTCGGAAAGTAAGGGCAGGCCAACACGCTTGAATTCCATATCGAGGAAGTTCATATCGAAAGTTGCATTGTGTGCAATGATCTCGGCACCTTTTAAATAGGCAAATAGGGTATCGGCAATCGCTGCATATTTGGGCTTGTCTTGTAGAAAATCGTCGGTGATGCCGTGGATGGCCTCTGAGTCACCGACAGGTTTTTCAGGGTTGATATAAATATGAATCGAGCTGCCTGTCAGTTTGCGGTTGATCATTTCAATCGCGCCCACCTCAATAATGCGGTCGCCATCCTGATAATAAAAACCTGTGGTTTCGGTATCCAGAATCAACTGACGCGGACCCTGAAGATTTAACTTGGCTTCAGTCACAACAATCTGTGGATGTAGCCTGCCTGTTGGTGTTGCTGAGGTGTCGGGCAATATCTCTGTTTCAGCCATGTTGTCCTGAACATTTACTTCTATTTCAAGCTCTTCTACAATTTCATCCTGATCCGCCATCATCATATCCAAACCAAAAGGATCATCCAGAAGCCAGTCTGGTTCAGACTTTTTTGTATCAGCGTTAGCCTGTGTTGTGGATTTTAGTTGCTTGGCAGTCTGTTCAGCACCCAGATTGGCTAGTTGATCTGCCATCTCATTGCCAGCATGACCTGCATGGCCCTTGATCCAGTTCCACTCAATCTCACGGTTAACACAGGTTGCATCAAGCTTTTGCCAGAGGTCTGGATTTTTGACATCTTTCCAGTTTTTCTTTTTCCAGCCATGAATCCATTCAGTAATGCCTTGCTTGACATAATTGGAGTCTGTCCAGATGATTAGGCGTGCATCAGTAGGGCAAAAGGCAATTCCCTCAATTGCAGCAGTCAGTTCCATGCGGTTGTTGGTTGTTTCTGGTTCGCCACCACACAGCTTGTGTTCACCCTGTTCGGTAATGATGTATGCACCCCAACCCCCTAAACCTGGGTTGCCCTTGCATGCGCCATCAACATAGAGTGTGATTGTTTGTGACATATTTGAACCTAAATCATAAATGGAATAAAAAGTTTCCAGCATTGCCATCTAAATCGGGTTAGACAAATATTCTGCTGTGACCTTGAGCAATTGGAATAACACTGTAGTTTGCCCGTATGGATGGAAGATTTTAGCATTTCCATCCTATTTCTTGTATTGTAAGGTGAAATTCTTCCTCTGGACGTTACAAAACACATATTTTTTAATTTCTTGTAACATTTCCATGCAAATCACGCTAAATTATTGCCTTGTCTAAGCGGCATGCTTTACTACAATGGCTAATTGAAAAAGAACTAGCGTGAGTTGACTGGAAGTTTTTATGTATAAATCGAGCACATTGGTGTGGCAAACATCTGCAACATCATTATTCAAAATTACTGTACTCACTTCCGCTCTAGCCGCGTTGGGAATTACCACAGGTTGTTCATCAACCCCTCAGACAAGCAAGGTTTCATCTTCAAAACAAGTGGGTTCAGGCTTTTTGGATGCAAGCAGTCTGGATTCCCTGGAAGACCTGCTTTCCGCAACCGATATGCGTGCGGTGGAGGGCGACCGTCTTTTGGTCTTGAAACATGGTGATGTCTGGAAAAGGATGACTGTGGGTTTCAAGATGGACTTAAACCATTGGGACTCGCGTATCGAGGCACAGCGTAGCTGGTTTATTTCCCGTCAACCTTATCTGGACCGTTTAAGTGCGCGTGCCAGCCGTTATTTATACCACACTGTAAAAGAGGCTGAACGCCGTGGTATGCCGACTGAATTGGCACTTTTGCCCGTGATTGAAAGCTCTTATGACCCAGCGGCAACCAGTAGTGCGGCAGCAGCGGGTTTGTGGCAGTTTATTCCAAGTACGGGGCGTATCTACGGTTTGCAGCAAACCAGTTTATATGATGGCCGCCGTGATGTGGTTGAGTCCACACGTGCCGCTTATGAGTTTTTAGGCAGCCTATATAATCAATTTGGTTCATGGGAACTGGCACTGGCTGCCTATAATGCAGGGCCAGGCCGAATCCAGCAGGCAATTAACCGTAATAAGGCGGCAGGGTTGCCAACCGACTACTGGTCCTTGAAATTGCCACAGGAAACCATGAACTATGTTCCGCGTTTTCTGGCAGTTGCACAAATTATTAAAAATCCAGGCGCTTATGGTGTGGCATTACCTCCAATTGCCAACCGACCTCACTTTCGTGAAGTTGCCTTGTCCGCGCCGCTTGAGTTAAACCAGATTGCTTCAATTACGGGGCTAAGCCGTGCTGAACTGTATACATTGAACCCCGCCTACCGTGGTGAGATGGTTGACCCGATGAGTCCAATGCGCATCTTGATTCCTGCGGATTTAAGTCCATCGATTGATGCAAAATTACGTTCTGGCAAGGCAGGTTCTGGTGGATTCTGGGCAAGTAGTGCGCCGCCACCTGCAATGAACCCATTGACCAGCTCAACCACAGTACGTACAACCACCTCAACTACAAGTAATGTGGGGCAAATTGTTAAGCCATCCACCACACCACCGCCACCATTAACCACGAAGACCAATACTACTGTACCCGTTACCACAACAACAAAAACGCCGACCAAGATAGCCACTCCTATGGGTTCAAATGCGTTGGCCTCTTTTGCCGCGGCGGCGGATGTGCCGAGTGCACCGCGTATTCCTGTGGCGATTACCCCAGCACCAAATGTTAAACCTGTCAGGATTGAACCGCCAATTTCAGTGCAGGAGCGTGAGCAGATTGTTGCTGCGGTGAAGCAGGAGGGTGAGAAGAAGACGGTAACACAAGTTCTGGAACCGCAGGCAACACAGGCTGAAAAAGATCAGGTGGTTGCTGAAATTAAGGCCATTGCCCCACAGGGAACAGAAATTGTTGATCCATTTGATGGCAAGATTAAGCTGACCGCCATTCAGACCAGCCAATCGGTTGCCGATCAGAAAGGTCAGGAAGTCAGCAAGGGCTTTGCTTATCCAAAAACCTTGGCTGAAAGCCCAGAAATTGCCAATAGTGAAGATGCCAAGCGTAATCAGGGTAAGCCCTACATCAAGACCGATACCGATGTTGTGGTGGTTGCACCAAAAGGCAAGCGCAGTACCTATACCGTTCAGCCTGGCGATACGCTGGCCTCAATTGCCCAAAAGAATGGGGTGAACTGGCGTGACATTGCCAAATGGAACCAGATTGATCCAACAGGAACACTGTTTGTCGGGGCAAGCCTGTATCTCTATGATGCAAAACCACAAGCTGATACCTCCAAAGCAGTGGAAAGCAAGCCAGAAAGTTATGTGGTGCAGTCAGGCGACAGCCTGACCAATTTGGCGGCGCGTTTTGATCTAAGCCTCAAACAACTGGCTGACTATAATAATCTCTCTGTAACGGATGGCTTGTTTGTAGGGCAAAAACTCACATTGGTTGAGCCTAAAACCAATATGCGTAACAATCAACAAACCGTACGTGTGCCAGACACAAAGATATCCACAGCTCAAAAAGTGGCGACCAAGTCCTATACGGTGAAACGTGGTGAATATCTCAAACTGATTGCAGATCGCTATGCCTTGTCGAATCAGGAACTGGCTGATCTGACTTCAGGATTGACCGCAGGTAGCAATTTGTTGGTGGGACAGAAAATTAATGTGCCTCTGCATGAGGTGTCACAAACTGAGGTTGCTGTCGAGCCTAAAAATACGGTTAAGTATGAAAATGTAAGTGCTGCAACCAGCTACAAGACTGAGAACTATACGGTGCAGCGTGGTGATACCTTATCCAGTATTGCGACAAAATCAAAAATCACGCTGAATGAATTGGCCGAGTTAAATAAGCTGAAGTCCAGTAGTGGTGTTCGTCTGGGGCAGACTATCAAAATTCCAGCAGGTTCGACTGTTCCTGAACAATATGTGGTTCAGTCTGGCGACAGCCTGAATGCAATTGCCAGCAAGTATGACCTGACCGTCAACTATATTGCGGACTTGAATGGACTGGAGAGAACGGCTGGTGTGCGTGTTGGTCAGCGCTTAAAACTCACGGGTGATGTGCCATCCAAAGCAAATAATAGCAGTGCCAATACCAAAGCCAAAGAAGACAGTGTGCCAGATACTTACACAGTGAAGTCTGGCGATACTTTAACCAGTATTGCGAACCGCTATGCCTTACAGCTTGAAGATGTTGCTGCCTTAAACAACTTGTCTCGTGACAGTAATGTTCGTATTGGGCAAAAACTGAAACTGACAGGTGATTTACCGAAAACTGAATCTACCAAATCGGATAACAGTAAAAATAATGCCAACACCAAGGCGGTATCAAGCAAGAACACCGAAAAATATACAGTGAAAGCAGGTGAGTCACTGAACAGCATTGCCAGCCGTTTGGGCATGTCTGGACGTGAACTGGCAGAGTTGAATGACCTGAAAGTCAATACCAGCCTGCAGCGTGGTCAGAGTATCTCCATTCCAAAGACGGTGACAGAGTACAAGGTAAAACGTGGTGATACCTTAATTGGCTTGGCGAGTAAGTATGGCATGGAAATTAATGCACTGGCTGAGATGAATGACCTAACGCCGAAAACTCAATTGCGTATTGGTGATGTGATTAAAGTCCCGAACCTGTAATTACGCATGATTGGATTGCTTGTTACCAAGAGGCTTAGTCTATTGTATGGACTAAGCCTTTTTGCTCAGTTCTCATTTGCAGCCGTATATACTACGCCTTATTTGGCAATTCATGTGACTCCAAAGTATGCAAATTTAAATGTCATGCCTTATGCCAATCCCAATGCACAGAAAGGTGGAGTGCTTAGCCAGTCCAGTCTGGGAACGTTTGACAATTTAAATAGTATGAATGGTAAGGGCAGTGCCACGGAGGGCGTAAATTATCTGTTTGATACCTTGATGGATCGATCTTTGGATGAGCCACGGGTGATGTATCCTTTATTGGCCGAAAAAGTCAGTTATGATCCTGATGATCTACGATTTATAATTTTCCATTTAAATCCCAAAGCCCGTTTTAATAATGGTCAGCCTGTCACCGCAGATGATGTCAAATTTACTTTTGATACCTACCAGACCAAAGCCAATCTGGGTTTTCAAATGTATTTGTCCGATTTGGCAAAAACAGAAGTCATTTCCAGGTATCAGGTTAAATTTATTTTTAAATCCAGGAACAATGTGGAGATGCCGCTGATTGTGGCAAGCCTACCGATCTATTCCAAGCAGGACTGGAGCAATAAGGATTTTACCCGTATTACTTTGCAGCCGATTGTAGGGTCTGGACCTTATATGGTGGAGCGTATTGATGCGGGACGTAGCATTACTTATAAACGTAATCCAGATTATTGGGCAAAAGACCTGCCTGTCAATAAAGGGCGTTATAATTTTGATCGGCTGAAATATATCTATTACCGTAATTTAGAGGTCAGTTTTGAGGGATTTAAATCTCGGCAGTTTAATTTATATGAAGAAAAAAATATCCGTAATTGGATGACCGCTTACAATTTTCCAGCGATGCAATCGGGTTGGATTAAAAAGTATAAAGCCCGTTTAGGCACACCATTGGATATTCAAAGTCTGGTGTTTAATATTCGTCGTTCACCTTTAAATGATATTAATTTGCGCAAAGCCTTAACCTATGCCTATGATTTTGAATGGCAAAATAAAGCATTATTTTTTAATCAAAACCGACGTTTACAAAGCTATTTTGATAATACCGATTTGGCTGCAACAGGTAAGCCAAGTGCAGCAGAATTAAACATCATTCAGCCTTTTTTGAAACAGCTTGATCCTGTGATGCGACAAGTGGTTTTGGCCGATTGGCGTTATCCTATATCGGATGGCAGTGGTTTTAACCGTCAGAATTTACTGATTGCCCAAAAAATCCTAAAAGATGTGGGCTATGTGATTCGCAATGGCAAGTTATATGATCGGCAGGGTAAAGTGGTTCAAATTGAACTACTTATGCAACTGGAAAATCCACAACGGGAGTTGATGCCCTTTGTGCGTAACCTGAATCGTTTGGGGATTCAGGTTAATCTGCGACAAGTCGATGTTCCACAATATATGGAGCGAATTCGCCATCAGGATTTTGATATGATGGTGATGAAAATGCCACAAACGCTGACTCCAGGGAAAGAACAGGCGCAGTTTTGGAGCAGTGCTGCCGCAGATGAGTCGAATAACTATAATTATTCAGGTATCAAAAATCCTGTGATTGATCAGATGATTGACAAGATTGTCGCCGCCAAAACTCGTGATGAGGTGGTGCTCTATACCCATGTGCTGGATCGTTTATTACGGGCAGGTTATTATCAAATTTTGACCTATGGCAAGCCTGAACGCTGGTTTGCTTATTGGGATATCTATCAGCAGCCTACGATCAAACCAAAACTTTCAGTGGGTTGGGAATATTGGTGGGTGGATGCAGATAAAGCCAGCAAGCTAAATCAATCGTTCCAAAAACATCAATGAAAATAATCAAGGATATTTAAATGTCTCACTATATTCTGAAAAGAATGTTATTGATGATTCCCACATTATTTTTCATTGTGTTGATTAACTTTATTATTGTGCAAATTGCACCAGGTGGGCCTGTCGAACAAGCCATTCAGCAAATACAAAATGCACAGGGTTTAGGCATAGGAACAAGTTCTTCGTCCAGCCTAAGTAACTTGGCACAATATCAGGGTGCGCGTGGGCTTAGTCCTGAAATGATTGATAAAATTAAAGCACAATATGGTTTTGATCGTCCTGCGTATGAACGTTTCTGGTTGATGATAAAGGGATATTTAACATTCGATTTTGGTATAAGCTTTTTTAAGGATAAACCTGTCACCCAACTGCTTTATGAAAAATTGCCTGTGACTTTGTCTTTAGGATTGTGGAGCACTTTCCTGATTTACCTGATTGCGATTCCATTGGGCATCAAGAAAGCCAAAAAAAATGGTCTGGTGTTTGATCAATCGACTTCCTTGTTATTGGCAGTGAGTTATGCCATTCCATCATTTGTATTTGCCATTGTATTGATTGTATTTTTTGTGGGTGGCAGTTATTTGCAGTGGTTTCCATTACAAGGTCTGGTTTCAGAAAATTTTGCTCAATTTAGTCTATTAGAAAAAATTAAAGATTATCTCTGGCATATGTGTCTGCCAATTTTGAGTATGGTGTTAGGCAGTTTTGCAGCGCTCACTTATTTGACTAAATATTCGTTTATTGACGAGTTGAAAAAACCTTATGTGCTGACAGCACGGTCTAAAGGTTTGAGTGATCATCAGGTGCTCTATGGTCATATTTTTCGTAATGCGATCTTGGTGATTGTGGCAGCTTTGCCTGAAGCATTGGTTGGGATTTTCTTTGTCGGTAATTTATTTATCGAGATTATTTTTAATCTGGATGGCATTGGTTTATTGGGCTTCGAGGCGATTACCCAGCGTGATTATCCTGTTATTTTCGGCACCTTGTTTTTATTCAGCTTGTTTGGCATGATCTTACGTTTAATTGGCGATTTGCTTTATCAAGTGATTGATCCTAGGATTGATTTTGAAGCAAGAGGTGGTAAATAATGTCGCCTTTAATGCAGCAGCGTTTCCATCGTTTTCGACAAAATAAATTAGGCTTTCGCTGTTTAATCGTATTTCTGATTATTTTTATCCTGTCTTTATGTGCGGAATTTATTGCCAATGATCGTCCTTTATTGGTGCGGTATCAGCAGAAATTTTATTTCCCAATTTTAAAAGATTATCCAGAAACGACTTTCGGTGGGCAATTTGAAACTGCAACGGATTATCAAGATCCTGCGGTCAAACAGTTGATTCAGCAACAAGGCTGGATGATTTCTCCGCCTGTGCCATTTTCCTATCAATCACCCAATTTATCTCTTGCCATGCCTGTACCCTCAAAACCAAGCACGCAAAATTGGCTCGGAACAGATGATCAGGGGCGAGATGTATTTGCCCGAATCCTATATGGGTTGCGAATTTCTTTATTGTTTGGACTGGCTTTAACCTTATGTTCAGCAGTCATCGGCATTATGGTTGGCGCAGTACAAGGCTATTATGGCGGCTGGATTGATCTGATTGGACAACGCATTTTGGAAGTGTGGGGCGGTTTGCCCATGCTGTTTATCGTGATGATTCTGGTCAGTATGTTTAGCCCCAGCGTGTATTGGCTGTTCCTGATTATGCTGTTATTTGGCTGGACCGAACTGGTTGGATTGGTACGGGCTGAATTTTTACGTGCCCGAAACTTTGATTATGTCAGAGCCGCACAAGCGTTGGGTGTCAGTGATGTTCAAATTATCTTTAAGCATATTTTACCCAATGCCATGAGTTCCAGTCTGTCACAGATTCCGTTTATGTTGACCGCCAATATTATTGCTTTAACTGCGCTAGATTTCTTGGGGTATGGTTTGCCGCCTGATGCCGCTTCGTTAGGTGAACTGTTATTACAGGGCAAAAATAATCTGGATGCGCCGTGGCTGGTATTATCAGGTTTCTTTACTTTAGCGATTGTATTGTCTTTGCTGATTTATATTGGGGAGGCGGCACGTGATGCATTTGACCCAAGACGTTAAGCCGTTGTTAAAAGTGCAGCAGCTTTGCATTGCCAATGAAACAGGGCAGACCTTGCTTGATGATTTAAATTTTGAGTTATATCCAGCTCAGACGTTGGCAATGGTGGGCGAAAGTGGTTCAGGTAAATCCATCAGTGCTTTGGCATTATTGGGTTTATTGCCTGAAACTTTGGCTGTGCAAGGTAGTGTGCAATTTGAAAATGATGATCTATTAAAGCTTAACCAGCAACAATTACAGCAGATTCGTGGTAAACGAATTGCCATGATTTTTCAGGAACCGATGACCGCACTGAATCCCTTGCACAAGGTGGAAAAGATCGTTGGCGAAAGTTTAGTGTTGCAAGGTCTGTCCAAAGCAGAAGCTCAGCAAAAAGTGATCAATTTACTGCATGATGTGGGCATTGAGGATGCTACGCAAATTCTCAAATGCTATCCGCATCAGCTTTCGGGTGGGCAACGGCAACGTGTCATGATTGCAATGGCACTGGCTTTAGAACCTGATGTTTTAATTGCTGATGAACCAACCACTGCGCTAGATGTGATGTTGCAGACACAGATTTTAGATTTGCTTAAAAAGCTGCAACAGCAACGTAACATGGCGATGATTTTGATTAGCCATGACCTAAATCTGGTTAAACGTTATGCTGATCATGTGCTGGTTTTGAATCAAGGTAAAGTTGAAGAGCAAGGTACAATTTCTGAAATTTTTGACCATCCAAAAACGGAATATACCCGAAATTTACTCAATCACGATTTTGGACAGGCTTTGGTATTGGAACCAGCAGAAACGTTATTAAGGCTTGAAAATGTCACGGTAAAATATCCAATTAAACACGGCTTATTCAACCAAGTTAAACATTATAAAGTGGCAGCCGAAGCGATTAATCTGGAATTGATGCAGGGTGAGGCATTAGGCATCGTCGGGGAGAGTGGTTCAGGAAAATCTTCTTTGGCTCTGGCGATTGCACGTCTGATTGTCAGTGAGGGAGACATTATTTTTCAGGGCAAAGATTTAAACCAACTCAATCAAAAACAACTTAGACCTTTACGACGTGATTTTCAGATCGTATTTCAAGACCCTTTGAGTAGCTTAAATCCACGCATGACAGTTGAACAGATCATTGGGGAGGGCTTAAAGCTTAGATCAATTTCAAAAGCACTGATCACAACTAAAATTGAAGAGGTACTCAGCAAAGTTGAATTATCAATAGACGCTAAGCATCAATATCCACATGAACTGTCTGGTGGGCAACGGCAAAGAGTCGCATTGGCAAGAGCTTTGGTGTTGCAGCCCAAACTCATTATATTGGATGAACCTACCTCTGCACTGGATCGCAGTACACAGCGTGCCATGATTCAATTGTTACGCCGATTACAGCAGCAAGACCAGATCAGTTACATCTTTATCAGTCATGACTTACAAGTCATTCAAGCACTTTGCCAAAAAGTAATGGTGATGCATCAGGCCAAAGTCCTTGAGTATCAACAAACCACGCAATTATTTGCCCAGCCTCAAACTGAATATACACGACAGTTGATCGCAGCCAGCCAGTACTGAGCATCTTGTAATTAAGCTGACATATGATATTGTCAATTTATCGGAAGAACCCTTGACACCCACAATAATCAGATTAAATTAGAGTAAATACTCTAATTGTAGCAGAGGATGACCATGAGTCAGATTGCAGACAGTATCCAGATTCGTAACACCACATTTAAAAACCGCATTATCAAAGGTGCCATGAGTGAAGCGCTTGCCAATCATGATGGGCAACCGAATGATTTGCATATCGGCTTATATGAGGCTTGGGCAAAAGGTGGTTTAGGTTGTGCTATTACAGGCAATGTCATGGTCAACATCGCAGCCAAGAATGAGCCAGGTGTGGTTGCAGTGGAAACTGAACGTGATCTGGCGAAATTACAACAGTGGGCGGCAGTGGGTAAAAAATATGGAATGGTACAATTGATTCAATTGTCACATCCAGGTCGTCAATGTCCAAAAGGTTTGAATAAGGAAACTGTTGCACCTTCGGCTGTGCCATTTAGCCCAATGCTGGCCACCATGTTTGGCACACCGCGTGAACTAAAGCATGAAGAAATTCTGGATATTATCCAGCGTTTTGCCACGGCAGCAGCCATTTGTGAAAAAGCAGGCTTCGAGGGTGTGCAGTTACACGGTGCACATGGTTATTTGATCAGTCAGTTTTTATCGCCACTGACCAATAAACGTACTGATCAATGGGGCGGTTCAATTGAGAATCGCAGCCGCTTTTTGCTAGAAATTTATAAGGCGGTACGTGCTGCTACCTCTGATAACTTTATTATTTCAGTCAAACTCAATTCTGCTGATTTCCAGCGTGGCGGGATTACTGAGGAAGATGTCATCACCGTATTCAAGGCAATTGATGCCGCAGGGATTGACCTGATTGAAATCTCAGGTGGAACCTATGAAGCACCTGCCATGGCGGGTGCAAAAGCTGAATCACGCAAAGCCAGTACCATTGCACGTGAGGCTTATTTTCTGGAGTTTGCCGAAAAGATTCGTCAGCATGTATCGTGTAAGTTGATGGTAACAGGTGGTTTTCGTACTGTTGCAGGTATGAATGCTGCACTTGAAAGTGGTGCATGTGACTTTATCGGTATTGCCCGTCCATTGGCAGTTGAGACTGATTTAACAGATCGCTTAATTGCAGGCAATGATGTGCGTTATGCCGTAAACCAGATTAAAACAGGTATTCCAATGGTTGATAAAATGGCCATTATGGAAATTATCTGGTACGCAGCGCAATTTAAGGCAATTGGTCAGGGTAAAAAACCGAATCCGAAATTATCTCCTTTACTGGTGTTCCTCAATTATGCCAAAGGCAATATTAAGGCAGTGATCAAAGGACAGGTGAATTCACGTAAATCAGCATAAGCTGGTTTACCACGCTGTTGTCCAATAAGTTTGGAAAGTAGAAGCAGACCATTGTCCTTTAATGAGAGCAGTTTTAAAGGCGGGTCTGTTTTCTATTTGTTGGAGATAACGTTGGATATGCTCAAATTGCTTTAGATTTTGAGAGCAAGCCAATAACGGAAACCACATTAATATATCGACAAGCGTTAATTGATCTCCAGCAAACCAAACATGATCTTTTAAATGCTCATCAACCATACACATTTGTCGCTGTAATGAAGCGTTTAAATAGCCTTGATCAAAGCCATATTTTAAAAATTTAGAAACGAAGCGCACTGGTAAAGGAGTTCGTTGCACAATCTGTTTAAAGATTTGTTTGAGCAACAAATCGGGTATTAAAGTTGCTTCACAGTAATTTTTCCAATAATAAAAATGTTGTAATTGTTGTCCGCTTAATCCTGACTGCCCCAATTTAGGATTGAAATATGATAAATATTCAATAATTGCAGCCGTTTCTGCTAGAACGTAACTTTGTCCTTGATCTATGATTTCAATCGCAGGAAATTTTGATAATGGATGCGGTGAGTTTTTACTGTTATTTGTATATGAATGCTGATTGATTATTAATTCATAAGCAAGATTCAGTTCTTCCAAAAACCAGATGATACGTTGTGAGCGTGAATTTTCCAAATGAAATAAACGTATCTGCATATCTTGTTTAACTAATAAGTTTTAGTATTCACATTATAAGATGAGGATAGAAAATAAGCTAAGAATAACAATGAGTTCTTTTTTAAATTTTAAAGTAAATGATGAAAAATAAAAAAGCCACTGTCTCATTGATGCAGTGGCTTTTTAATATTTGGCGTCCCTACGGGGATTCGAACCCCGGTTACCGCCGTGAAAGGGCGATGTCCTAGGCCTCTAGACGATAGGGACTTCTTGAGGTGGGTGTATATTAGGGTTCTGTCACCAAAGTGTCAAGAAGATGGGGTGACAGTTTGTTCAAAATATAACAAAACAGTTCAGCCGTCTTTTGGGTATCGTATAGGGCGGAATGTGCCTCCTTACCATCAAACTCAATCCCCGCCTGAATACACGCTCGCGCCAAGACAGTTTGACCAAACATGACCGCACTGAGTGTTACGGTATCAAACACAGAGAAGCTATGAAAAGGATTCTGGTTCTTTGTTCCAGTACGGGCAATTGCCGCCTGCAAGAAACCTAAATCAAAATGGGCATTGTGTCCGACCAAAACCGCATGGGTACAGTGCTGTGCCTTGCGAACCTCGTTCAATGATTTGAAAATACGTTTCAATGCACCACGTTCGTCTTCTGCCATTGCCACACGCATTGGGTTAAATGGATCAATCCCAATAAAATCTAAAGAACGACGGTCAAGGTTCGCTCCCTCAAAAGGATTGATATGGGCATGAAATGATGGTCCAGGAACAAATTGCCCCTGTTCATTATAGACAATTGGAATACATGCGATTTCCAGAAGTGCATCGGTTTGTGCATTAAAACCTGCTGTCTCCACATCAACAACAACAGGTAGGAATCCACGAAAACGCTGGGCAATTACAGGAGCTTTACTTTCTGCTTGTGTCACACTTTTCTCCATTGCAGTGTTTTTCCTGCATGAAGTGGAATAATTTTCTGACCATCAAGATAGTCAAATGATTCAGCTACGGTATTTTCTTCCTTGACTAGCGTGATGGTAGAGGTATTGCGTGGCAAACCATAGAAGTCAGCACCGAATATGCTGGCAAAACCCTCTAGGCGCTCTAATTTACCTACTTGGTCAAATGCCTGAGCATACAATTCAATCGCATTCGGTGCACTATAGCAACCTGCACAACCACAGGCATTTTCCTTGGCATTTTGCGCATGAGGTGCACTGTCTGTACCTAGGAAGAATTTTGGATTACCGCTGGTTGCAACTTCCAGTAATGTGGTTTGATGAGTTTGACGCTTTAAAATCGGCAGGCAGTAAAAATGTGGCTTGACCCCGCCAACCAACATATCATTACGGTTAAACAATAAATGTTGTGGAGTGATGGTCGCGGCAACATTGCGATCCTGCTCAAGCACAAAATTGGCTGCATCGCTGGTGGTGATGTGTTCCAATACCACCTTTAATTTTGGAAACTGTTTGAGTAGTGGTGAGAGGATTTCATCAAGGAAACGTTTCTCACGGTCAAAAATGTCAACATGGTTGTGCGTCACTTCACCATGTAATAGTAAAGGCACCTGATGTTCTTCAAGCTGTTCAATTACCGCATACACCTTGCGGATATCGCTGACACCATTGTCCGAATTTGTGGTGGCACCAGCAGGATAAAGCTTGATGGCATTCACAAATTCAGAGTCTTTAATTTTACGAACTTCGTCTGGAGGGGTATGATCAGTAAAATACAGCACCATACGTGGATCGAAATGGAGTCCCTCTGGCACATGGGCAAGAATACGCTCGCGGTATGCTAAAGCTTCTTCTACAGTTTTGACTGGTGGAACAAGGTTCGGCATACAAATCGCGCGTGCAAATTGTTTTGCCAAATCAGGTACAGTGCGTTTTAGGGCTAAACCATCACGCAAGTGTGCGTGCCAATCATCTGGTTGTAAAAGTGTAAGAGTATTCAAGGCGTACTTCAAACTTAAAAATAATACAAATAATAATGCATATGGTGTGAAAATGGTAACTACAATTACGGATAAGTGGTTAACCAAAGCACATGACAAAATGCGATTTTGTGTTATTTTTATGCGGCATAAGAATAGTGCATTATAAAAAGAGTATTGAGGATGGATAACCAGTATGATCTTGATCAATTACGGAGGTCAAAAGAAGATCTAGAGCAGCTTGTTGCCCAGCATTTTAAATCAAATAACCAGCAGACCCTACTCCCTAAAAAGTTGGAGGATGAGTTTTGGGCATTCAATATTGACCGAACACGTGTCAATGCCATTCAGTTTTTTGGTCAGGGTGTGATTACCTATACCATTTTCGTACTGTTGATCTTGCCATCCAATTATTTTGTTCTTCGTGAAAGTCCACATTTTGTCCTCGATTTTATCTACAGCATTTTAAGCTTAATTGTTGTGGGGGCCGCACTGTTTTTATTCTGGGCCTTTTCCCGTTTTAGAAACCTAAGAATTTTCTTTTATCCAGCCGCCTGCACGATTGTTTTTTTTACCATTGTACTGACTTCATTGTTGATGATCGGCGTCTCTAATGTGGTGTTGCAGAATCAGGCAATGGTGCTGGTTGCTTTCTTATACATGCTGGGCTTTATCCTGAGTGGTATCAAACCCTTGCATATGCTGTGGATCGGTTCTTTCGCGGCAATTGTTACCCTGTTTTTTCTTTATTTTTTAAATATTCCCTATGACCTTTTGATGATAGGTCGCACCTTTATTGGAAGCCTGCTCCTCGGTTTTTCCATCAGTGTGATGCTGACTTCTAAAGAGCGACGGATTTTTATAAAATCAAAAATATCTGAGATTGATGAGAAAATCTTACGCTTACAAGCCTCCGAACTGCTCCATCTAAGTCAGCATGATGAACTGACCAATGTGTCGAATCGTCGTACTTTTGAGGAGATGTTTACCCATTACTATAACTTGGCATGTAAGGAAAGCACGTCGTTATCTGTGCTGTTTATTGATATTGATTATTTTAAAAACTACAACGATTTTTATGGTCATCAGATGGGTGATCAGGTGATTTCTGAAATCGCGAAAACGATCAAAAGTTCGATTCGCCATATGGATTTTATTGCACGTTATGGGGGAGAGGAGTTTGTGGTGCTGTTACCTGAGACTTCTGCCCAAGGTGCCTATGCGGTTGCAACCAATATTTACCGCGCCATTGACCGATTAATGATTGTACATGAGAAATCACTGGTCTCTAACTATGTCACCATTAGTTTGGGTATTACGGTTTTTAATGGTAATCCTAAAATTAGTCAGGATTTCCTGATTCAGACCGCGGACAAGGCATTATATCGGGCCAAGCAGTTAGGTCGTAATCAAATCTATTATCAACCATTGCCTATTGTTGAATAAAACTTGGCGATTAAAAAAACCGAATATTAGTGAATAATATTCGGTTTTAATTTACTTGGAATAACCCTGAAATTATTCAAGGAATTTTACGGTTACACCTGAACGGACTTTATTCCCCAAGTCATTGGCATCCCAGTTGGTTAAACGGATACAACCATGTGAGGCGGTCTTGGAAATTAATGATGGGTTTGGCGTACCATGAATACCAAATGATTTTTTACTTAAACCAATCCAGATATTGCCCACAGGTGCGTTGGGACCAGGCGGCAAGGTCAGTGGCTTAAGGTTTTTCCCCTGAACAAAGTTTGACGGTGAGTAGCTGTAGTATGGGTTTTTCGCAACACCTACCACTTTATAGGTACCTGTTGGAGAAGGCGTGTCAGAACTACCAATTGTCGCAGGAAATGATGCAATCATCTGGTTACGGCTATTAAACAGATAAAGCTGTTTTGCGCCTTTATGTGCCACAATTAAATGAATGTCTTCAGGCAAGTCGTTACGCACATTGGCAACAACGATTTTTTCACCTGGTTTTTTGAATGTTGCGGTTGGGTTTAACTGTCTCAGGAATTTTTCATCCATGTGAAACTTTTCACCGAGCATTTCTGTCACACGTGTGTAGTAAAGGCCTTTCATTTTGGCTTGCAGCGCATAATCTGATGGGATTGAGTCTGCATACGGACCTTTAAAATCAGCATCGGTTGTGGTGTATTCAACATAGGCTGGTTTAGTTTGCTGGGAAACCAGTGCATCCCATGTTTCCTTGGTGAGTTCACCTGTTGGGGTGATGCCATTCATTTGCTGGAATGACGCAATCGCTTTCAGCGTGTTTTTACCATTGGCACCATCAATCGCACCTGGTGAGGCATGTGCATTGTTCAACATGACATGGGCACGTGCATAGGCAGGGTATTGGCCTTTTGGCATATTTTCAGACCACTCGGCATTATTAAGCGAGTCTAGATTCCAGCCTGTAGGCACTGATTTGGATGTTGCTGCTGAATCTGGAGCCTTTTCCAGATTCTGGGAAACGGTTGAGGCGGCATTATTGGGTTGTGGTTCAGAAGCCGCCGCCTGTGTGTCTGCCTGTGGTTCTGAGGCTGCCTGCGCGACCGCACTTGAAGATGACGCAACATCAATTGCTAAAGGATCAATTGGATCTTCAACTGAGGTTGAAATTTTTTTGGGATTTAAAGGTTGCTCAGTTGTAGGTGCAGCTAAAGCAACATTGATAAGAATAGAACTTAAACTCACAGCGAGTAATGAGCGTACAAACATGCAATTTAACCTTAAGAATTATTCATATTGGGATATAAGATGTTGCAAGTATTACAGAAAATAATGGAGCTTGCAGTAGCAGTTTTGTGTCAAAGCGAAATTTTTGTTTAAAGGTGTAATGTTTGTATGGAATTGAAATTATAAATTCCAAGCTAACTTTGTTATGATGCGTTCCACATGAAAGAATTTAGAGATTGGTAATGACAACGTTGAAAAATGATCGTTTTTTACGAGCTTTATTACGTGAACCTGTAGACACCACACCTGTATGGATGATGCGTCAGGCAGGGCGTTATTTACCAGAATACCGAGAAACCCGTGCGCAGGCGGGGGATTTCTTATCTCTATGTAAAAATACAGAATTTGCCTGTGAAGTCACTTTGCAACCTTTACGCCGTTACGAACTGGATGCCGCAATTCTATTTTCTGATATTTTAACCGTCCCTGATGCACTGGGGTTGGGATTGTATTTTGAGGCGGGGGAAGGGCCAAAGTTTCATAAAACAGTACGCACTGAACAAGATGTTGCGAATCTACCGAAACTCAATGCCAAGTCTGACCTGGCCTATGTCATGAATGCTGTGTCGACCATTCGATCTGCTTTAGGCGGGCAAGTGCCTTTAATCGGTTTTTCTGGAAGCCCATGGACTTTGGCGACCTATATGGTGGAAGGCGGTTCCAGCAAGGAGTTCCGCTTTACCAAGAATATGATGTATGCACAGCCAGAAGTTCTACATGCCTTGCTTGATCATTTAGCAGATTCAGTGATTGATTATCTCAATGCACAGATTGATGCGGGTGCACAGGCCATCCAGATTTTTGATAGCTGGGGCGGGGCGCTGGCACATCGGGAATATGTTGAATTTTCATTGAACTATATGACCAAAATCATTGCTGGGCTTCAGCGTGAAAAAGATGGTCGCCGTATTCCGATTATTGTCTTTACCAAAGGTGGTGGTCAATGGTTGGAAGCAATGCTGACAACAGGTGCAGATGCATTTGGACTGGACTGGACAACGCCACTTTATACTGCAAGAGATGTGGTTGCTGGACGAGCCGCCTTGCAGGGGAATCTTGATCCAGCTACGCTTTATGGTTCGACGGCATCCATTGAAAAAGCAGTTAAAGCCATGCTGGATGATGCCTATCGCAATGGTGAAAAAACAGGTTATATCGCTAATTTAGGGCATGGTATTACCCAATGGGTCGATCCAGCCCAACCAAAGATTTTTGTGGATACCGTACATGAATATAGCGCGAAATATCTAGGCTGATATTTAAAAGGTATTTCAAGGCTAAACCAGCTAGGATCAGTTTCGTGCAGTTGATTGTATTACCACTCAATTTTATCAGTAGGGCAGCTTCGGCTGCCTTATTTGGATTGCTGCTTTTAATTGCTTTTGCAATGACTGCACCGATGGGAAGCCAGGAATATTACGGTTTTTACCGTTATGACTATTTGTTGTTTTATGCGCTGATTATCCAGATTTGCCTGCTGTATTTAAAACTTGAATCCTGGGATGAAGCCAAGGTCATTGCCTTATTCCATATTATGGCGATGGGGATGGAGATTTTTCTGACTCATCCTGCGATTGCATCATGGCAATATCCTCAGCCTGCAATATTCAAGTTGCTGACGGTGCCACTATTTGCGGGTTTTATGTATTCTGCGGTCGGCAGCTTTTTTGCAAGGTCACTCCGCCTGTATCAGGTGTCTTTTGAAAATCTCCCCCAGTTTGGCAATATGTTGTGCCTGGCAGTTTTGTCTTATTTAAATTTCATGACCAAATTCTTTATTCCTGATATTCGTATGGGATTATTTATCTGGAGTGTGGTGATTTTCTGGAAAACAAAATTATATTTTCAACTCGCCCAACATCGTTTCAAGGTTCCTATGCTGCCGATTTTGCTGATACTCGCATTCCTGATCTGGATTGCTGAGAATATCAGTACTTTCTATAAAATCTGGCTTTATCCAAGTCAGGTTGATGCATGGCATATGGTCGGCTGGGGGAAACTTGGTTCCTGGTATTTACTGTTATTGTTAAGCTTGGTTCTGGTCTTAAAAATACTGGGTGAGCGTGATCAAAATGGGACTTGGCGATTGCATTAGGCAAAAATGCTTCATCTGTTCCCAGCGATTTTTGATTGATTCATCTTTGTTATGAATATTTCAGATTTATTTCAAATTTTATTTGCTAAAACAAACTAAGCCCGCTATTTTAATTTAAGTGTAAGTGAAACTACACCACACAATAGTGATAACAAATATCAAAAAATAATGGACTGGAGATCATTCCTATGTTGAAAAAAATTGCATTGGCAGCTTTATTGGCAGCTGGATCAAGTGTAGCAATGGCTGATAATGATGTTGGTTGCGGTGCTGGTACACAAATTTGGGCGGGACAAAAAGGTGTTGCGCCTAAAATTCTTGCTGCAACAACCAATGGTATTTTTACCAACCAATTGCTTGGGATTACATTTGGTACTTTAGGGTGCCGTCAGGGTGGTACAGTCACTGCCCAGGTCGTGACCTTTACCAATGAAAATGCTGAATCTTTAGCGCGTGATATGGCGGTCGGTCAGGGCGAAAGCTTAAATGTACTTGCTGAACTCATGCAAATTAAACCAACAGACAAGGCGCGCTTCTTTGCTGTTTCAAAAGCCAACTTTGCTGAAATCTACTCAAGCAAAAACAAGAATACACTTCAGGTTTTAGACTCTTTACAAAGTGTAATGGCGAAAGATTCAGTTCTTAAAGCTTACGTTTAATGTGTTGAACCAAGAAAACCCTGTCCTGATGGCAGGGTTTTCTTATACTCAATTTTAATGATTCCTAAAATATTTGTTGCTGAATGAAATTAGTTACCTGCGCGATGACTGCCTTGATGTGTAATTTTACACATGCTGCCATTGAACCCCATATCCAGAATTACCTCAACCACGCTGAACAGCAACAACTTGATCAACAGGTCACTTGGCAGCGGTTGATGTATGCAGATCAGGCAAAAAAAAGCGAGGTGGTATATAAAGGTTATTTCTACGCTGAAGATGGCCAAACAAATTTAAAGCATGAATTACAGGCTGATATTCAAGCCCTATTTATTTCAGCACCTGATAACCAGTCGATTCGCTGTAAATTCCCCGCGCGGAGTCGTTGGTTGATACAGCAACTCAGGATTGATCCACAGTAACTTCCAGTAGCTCATTGTCCTGAATTTGACCAATGGATGAATCAAATCAAACCGTATAAAGCAACCTTGATTTATGCAACAGATTTTATGGGCAATCCAAGTTCAATGTTTGGGCATACCTTGTTGCGTTTAGACCCAAAAGATCAAAAACAGCTGAATCTGGTGTCCTATGCGGTAAACTATGCGGCAACGGTAAGTGGTGAAGATAACTGGTCTTATGCATGGAAAGGATTAACAGGGCAATATCCAGGTGAATATTCCTTGATGCCATATTATCGCAAGGTGAAAGAATATGGTGACTTTGAAAGCCGTGACTTGTGGGAGTATGAGCTAAACCTAACACCTGATGAAACACGTTTTCTGGTCGAGCATATCTGGGAAATGCAGCATGTCAGTTTTCCCTATTATTTTGCCAGTGATAACTGTGCCTATCGTTTGCTGGGATTGATTGATCTGGTTCGCCCAAGCCTAAACTTAAAAAAACAGTTTAATTATGCAGCCATTCCCATTGAAACCTTAAAGGCTGTCGATCAGCAAAATCTTGTTAAGGATGTGGTTTATCGCCCAGCACTGGAAACCCAACTTCTTTCCCAAGCCAAGCAACATGGTACAGCTTTGGCAAAAGTTGCCCATAAGATAGCTTTTTTGCCAGCAGAGCAAGTTTCAGCAGCTTTAAATCCGTATAGTGTTCAGGATCAGGCAAAAATTCTGGAAATGGCGTATGACGATTTATATTTGCAGTATATCAGTCGTAAAGTGGATGCTGACTTTGCCCAGCCGCAGTTACGGCAACTTCTGGCTGAACGGAGTCAGATTGATGTAGATAAGCAGCGTCATGAACCTGTACGACCAAGAATGCAACCTGTTGAGGGACATCATGCCCGTAATGTTTCTGTCAATGCGGGAGAGGTGCAGGGAAAAAGTTTTGTGGAAATAGGTCATCGTCAGGCCTATCACGACTTGATTGACCCACAGGGCGGCTACCGCTTGGGAACACAACTGCTATTTCTAGATGGTGGACTTCAATATCGTGATGACCAACTCAAGCTTGAACATTTAGACCTATTGTCTGTAAATTCTTATAATCCGATTCAACCGTTTAAACCACCATTGACATGGGGCTTTAATTTTGGCTGGAAACAGGAAGCAATCGATAATGGGCAATTTAATGAAGAACAGCAGCATGGAGCGGTTAACCTGAATATGCAGGCGGGATATAGTCTGGCAGATTATGATCGTCAACATCTCTGTTATGCCCAATTACAGGGACATCTACAAGGTGGGCGTTCTCTGGATAAAGGTTGGCGTGCTGGACTGGGGCCAACTGTAGGCTGTATGAATCAATGGTCAGATCACATGAATAGTGTGGTGCAAATTGAATTGCCATATTGGCAGGATCAAAACCAATGGAATTTAAGAGTGGGCACACAGCTTCAATATAGCTTTAACTCAAACAACGCCCTGCGATTAAATTGGGATTTTGAACAGCAAGACCATAAGAATTGGACGAAATTTGGACTGGGTTATGCCTGGTTTTTCTAAGACTTGAAAAGCATTTGATCAAGGCATTCGGAATTGATCAAACCTCTACAATCACATAATACTTTTTAACTGCTTCAAGTACTTCAAATGTGCCAATAAATGCAGGTGGAATAATACCTGCATTTCCAGCAGCCACTTCAATAAACGTATCGGTTTGTGCATCATGGATACGTACAGTACCCTCAATCACCTGAAAAAATTCCTGTTTATTGTCAGCAAATACAATATTCCATGCCCCGACCTCACATTGCCAAATTCCACAGCTCATGTGTGGATGTTCATATAGGCTATAAGTCAGGCGTTCTGGGTTGCCTTTAACTAGGCGATCAGGACGAGGGTAGTCAATACTGGCTTCATCTATATTCAAATTTGAGTACGATAATAATATTGCTTGAGAGTTAATAGGTGATGTCATAGGATTGGTAGGAATGATATTTAATTGTTTAGTATAAGGGAATATAAAGTAGGTAAACCATTATGCAGAAAGAAATAGTTATCTGTGAAGAGTGCCTAAGTCAATATTATAAGAATGCTTCAATGATGACGGAACTTTGTCCAGAATGTTCACATATTCTATATAATTATATAAATTGTGAGCATAGCTTCCAAAATGGACACTGCTTATATTGTTATTGGGATGGTAGTCAAAGTGACTATATTAAATCAATAAAGTGAACTAGTACAACCAAGCTTAGAGCAAGCTTGGTTGTATATGGAAGTTAATAACTTTCAGGAACCGCACTTAAAAACTCACGGCGAGCTTCCTTGTCCGTCTTAAAATCACCAATAAACGAAACAGTACGGGTGGTGGATTCCTGCTTGCCAACACCTCGCATCATCATGCACATATGCGCTGAATCAATCACTACAGCAACACCACGTGCCTGAGTCACTTCAGTAACTGCTTCTGCAATTTGTTGGGTCAAATTTTCCTGAATTTGCAAACGACGGGCAAACATTTCAGTAATGCGGGCAAACTTGGATAAACCGAGAACCTGACCTTCTGGTAAATAAGCAATGTGCACACGGCCATAGAAAGGCAGCAGATGGTGTTCACACAATGAATAGAACTCGATATTTTTGACCAATACCATTTCATGGTTATCGGATGGGAAAACCGCACTATTGGTCACTTCCTCAAGCGTTTTGCTATAGCCAGAAGTTAAAAAAGAAAAAGCTTTAGCCGCACGCATGGGCGTATCTTTTAGGCCTGGGCGATTTAAATCCTCACCAACGGCAGTTAAGATATTTGCGTACGATTGCTGCATAGACATAACAATGTTCACTTAGGTGGATTGAACAAAACGGCAATTGTATCAGAAAACGATTAAAAAATTGAGTTTTGATGCAATTGCCGATTACTGATTGTACTTTGGATTTTTTTCAGCACGTTTAAGCAGCACCAAAACAGCACCTGTACCGCCCTGATTTTCAGGTGCACTGACAAAAGCCAATACATCACGGTGTTGTCTGAGCCAACCATTGACATAGGTTTTTAAAATCGCTTCTGGACCTTTGCCATGCACAATTTTAATGACATTTTGATTTTCATCTTTTGCGATCTGGATAATTTGCAAAACGGCTGACCGTGCCTGCTCAACGGTACATCCATGTAAATCCACTGCCTCAAACCAGCGTATTTTGCCTGCTTTTAAATCCTCAAAAACTTTATGCTGCAAGGTTGCAATCCGATAGCTTAAAGCAGCTTGGCTTGCAACAGGATTCAGGATGGCCTGGGTATCTGAAATCTCAGTATGTTCCTGTTCGGCAGAACCCTCAGCCGCGGCCCGTTTTGCCAATGTCTGGGCATCCACCTTTTTGCTGCGGGTGGTTTTGGTATTGGCAATATTATCATTGGCGATAGGTTTTACACCGACCAGTGCTTTTTTAAAAAGCTCGGTATCTTCCAACTCTTCAACAGCAACCTGAGTTTTTTTTGACTCAGCCTGTTTGGCAACCCCGCTGGATTGAGGGTTGGAAATTTGCTTTTTAAATTGTTTTAACAATTGTTGCTGTGACTTGGAGAGGGAAGAATCGTTACTCATAGGTCTCGAAAAATCTAAATTTGTCTGCGTCATTATATTGCATTCAATGTAATTTTACTTGTAATTATAGTAACATACGAATAAAAGATGAATTTTAAATAGGTCAATGATGAAAAGACAATTATCAGATTCTGAAAAATTACAAGTTCAAAAGCAACAAAGTGATCAAAATGGAATATTAAGATGTTTTATCTCGGGTGAAATTATTACATTAAATATTGATGATATTGAATATGATCATATATTACCCTATGCAAAACAAGGCGAAACTGATTTATCAAACATTCGAATTGTGAAAAAATATTATAATCGGAGGAAATCTGATCAAACATTGTATGAAGTTCGAGATAACTTAAAACTTGAGCAATTGTTTAATGCCAAGAAAAATAAAATTAAGTTACAAGATATATTTGAACTTAAAGATATTTCACACAAAAATATTTGCTTTTCTAAAAAAGACAATCAGATTGTAGTAGATGATGGAACTGATGAAAGGACATTTACTTTACTTTTTGATGAAATTTTAAAAGTTGGGTATTTTTATGGGCGCATTCCAATAAAATGGCTCGAAAATGATGATCAAGAAGGGTTGCAACCTAGGGTAATTGATTATAAAAGATTAATTTCTTTACGTAATCATTTGAAAGATCATCCACAGTTAGCTCCTTCTATTGCAAGGTTAATTGATCATAAGTTTAAGTTATTTGATGGACAGCATAAGCTTGCAGGACAAGTATTAAATAATATGAGTGAAGTTGATATTAAAGTTTATGTATCACCAGATGATCCTTTAAAAGCAAAAAAACTTTTTGATGACCTGATGATGACTAATCTTGAGGCTCATTCTAAACATAAGCAAATACCATTCTATACTTCAACTTTATTAGATCGTTTATCTGTCATTTATAAAGAAATGTTAGATGAATTTACAGAGATGAAAGCAGTAGGGCAGCATTCTGAGGAAAATTTCATTAAGTTTCTGGTTGCCGAAAAACAACAGAGTAAAACTGATGCTAAACAAATGCTAAAAAGTGCTATTATGGATAATGCTATTGAACTTTCCGCATTAAAGCCATTTATTGCTGAAGCATCAAAAGATGCTGCATATGCCTTGTCAATTGATCTACTTAAAAAAACAATTTTTTCAAATACATTATTTTTAGAACCATCTTCAGCAAACTTTAAATCGATTACTGATTATCGTGATTCAGAACTTGAAAACTTTAAGGAGCTAGCTTCTTTATTAGTAGATTGTGGTTATCTAAATCATTGGGTGCATAATATTCGTGGAAAAGATTTAACAAATGTAGAATTAAAGGCTCGTAGAATTTGGCATAAAGGTTCTGTATCAACTTGGTCTCCTTATTTGGAAAGTATTCTAGGTATGGCTTTTAACTTTATAACACATGATGAACGTAAGAAATTACTATATCGGGAAGTTATGAGTAATGATCAAAAAGAAAGGATTAAGGGGTGTTTAGATCGATTATTTAATCATCCATTATGGGATGAACCTAAAGGCGATATTGATAATCTATTAGTATCATCAACAAAGCAAACAGATTTATTTGATAGAAAGGGTTTAACTGAATTTTATGTTTTAACTGGTCAGAGTAAATAATAAAAGAACTGAGTTAATATTAGTTATATTAACTCAGTTTTCTCAATATATAGTGATTTAAATCTGCTCAGGTTTCCCAAACAATTCTGTAAACGCCTGATCAGGACGAGGCTGTTTCATAAAACTTTCGCCAACAAGGAAAGTATGAATCTGATTGGCCTGCATCATTTCAACATCAGCAGGTGTGGCAATACCGCTTTCAGTGACCAATAGACGAGATGCTGGTAATAAGGCTTTTAACCGCAATGAAGTATTTAAATCCACATCAAAGGTTTTTAGATTACGGTTATTGACACCTAAAATGCATTGTTCAGACAGCCTTAAGGCACGTTCCAGCTCATCTTCGTCATGCACTTCAACCAAAACATCCAGTTGATGTTCAAATGCTGTTTTCGACATTTCTTCTAGCTGTTGATCAGACAAACATGCCACAATCAATAAAATACAGTCTGCATGTAAGGCTCGTGCCTCAACCACATTATAAGGATCAATCAGGAAGTCCTTGCGTAATGCGGGTAAGGCACAATGGTTACGTGCGATTGCAATATTTTCATCGGCACCTTGAAAGAAATCAACATCAGTTAAAACAGATAAACATGCTGCGCCTGCCTGTTCATACTGCTGTGCAATTGCAGCAGGATTAAAGTCTGCACGAATCACACCTTTGGATGGTGATGCTTTCTTAATTTCAGCAATCACAGCAGGACGCTTATGCTGTAATGCATTGGCAAAACCGCGAACTGGTGTTGCTTCTTTCGCCCACTGTTCAACATCCTGCAAGCTACGTTGTTTTAAGCGTGCTGCCAGTTCCTCATGTTTGCGGTCAACAATTTTACCTAAAATGGTATTTTGAATATCGATCATGAGAAATCCTTAGTCTGCCTGATATTGTTTCAATGTTTTGGTAAATTCACCCAAGATACTCATTTTTTCCAGGGCCTGTCCGCCATAGAGAATATCCTGAGCCAGCTCGACGGCCTGTTTATAGGTCTTGGTAATACCCGCCACGTAAATTCCTGCACCCGCATTCAGTGCAATCATATTGGCCGCTTTTTCACCGATTTCAGATTTATCACGACTTAAAGCATCCTTAATCAACTTCAAGCTTTCTTCTGAACTATCTACCACCAAACCTGTCAGTGTTTGTGATGGAATCCCAACTTCATCAGGTGTCAGTGTCCATTCAGTAATTTCACCATCTTTCAGTTCAGCGACTGTGGTGGGTGCAGCCAGACTGATTTCATCCAGACCGTCTCTGGAATGCACGACCATGACATGTACCGCACCCAGCTGTTTTAAAACCTCAGCGATTGGAAGACAAAGCTCATCAGAAAACACACCAATCACAAAACGATTGACACCAGCAGGATTGGTTAAAGGACCCAACAAATTAAAGATACTGCGAATACCCAGTTCACGACGTGGTGCCACAGCATAACGCATGGCCTTGTGATGATTCGGTGCAAAAAGGAAACCCACACCCATTTCACGAATGCAACGTTCAGTCTGTTGCATATCCAGATCAAGCTGAATACCCATCTGTTCCAACACATCTGATGAACCAGATTTACTGGATACACCTCGATTGCCATGTTTGGCGATGGTTGCACCCGCAGCAGCAATCACGAAACTTGAGGCAGTGGAGACATTAAACAGGTTTTGGCCATCACCGCCCGTTCCCACAATATCAACCAAATGGGGAATATCACTGACATCGATCTTGATGGCAAACTCACGCATGATACGTGCTGCGGCAGTAATTTCATCAATACTTTCGCCTTTCATACGCAAACCCATCATAAGCGCACCGATTTGAGCATCAGTTGCTTCGCCTTGCATGATACTGCGCATGACATCTTCCATTTGCGGCTGGGTCAAATGAATGTTTTTGGTAATATGATTCAATGCTTGTTGAATGTTCATTTATGCATAAATCTCTAAAAAATTCTTGAAAATCTGGTGTCCATGCTGGCTCAGGATGGACTCTGGATGAAACTGAACCCCCTCAACAGCAAGCGTTTTATGCTTTACACCCATAATTTCTTCAATCGTGCCATCTGGCTGATTGGTCCAGCAGGTCACTTCAAGACAATCTGGCAGTGTTTCCTGTTCAATCACTAATGAATGGTAACGTGTCGCAGCAAAAGGCGAGGGTAAATTGCTAAAAATACCCTTATTGCTATGGTGCATATCTGATAAACGACCATGCATCACGGTTTTGGCACGGATAATATTGCCACCAAAAGCCTGACCAATCGCCTGATGCCCCAGACAAACGCCCAGCAAGGGAATTTTTCCTGCAAAATGATTGATGGCTGGAATGGAAATTCCTGCTTCAGTTGGGGAACATGGGCCAGGACCAATCACCAGATATTTAGGTTGCCATCGTTCGATATCCTCTAATGTGACTTGATCATTACGAACAACTTTTACTTCCTGATTCAACTCGCCAAAATACTGAACGATGTTGTAGGTAAAAGAATCGTAGTTGTCGATCATCAGAAGCATGACTTTAACCTTTTGAAAAATGTACACTTTATTGTGTTGTGATCTTAAATAAATCTATCAGCTTGTCTTATTTTTTAATCGCTATAACGAATAAAAATATTCACTCATGATAGAGGAAAATAATCATAGCAAAAAACAAATGGGCAATGCTGAATATTTCGAGTAATGATGATTTGGATGAGGATAAAAACGTGTAAATAAAAGACAGAAAAATGCAGAATAAACTTTTTTAATTTAATGGCTTAGTAAAAAATGGTACGCCTGAATTGAAAGTCGAATTGAATTGATTGGAATCAAACTGAAAAGAATGATATAAAAAGCCAATTTATGCCAACCAAAAGATGGCGTAATTGGCACTACATTGGTTCTTTGTTATATGTTTTGCACTGTTTTGGTTCGTTGTGTCTGTTTTGGAGACGAGCTGACGTGGAAATGTATAAATATGGTGCATTTGTGAAAGCAAACATTATAGTAGACATGGGACATGGAGCTTAAAGCATTTTTTCTGCAAAGAATTTCAATGTTTTAGGTATGCTTTAAAATTGTTGGTATGGTAATTGCTAATTATATATCAACAACTAACACGCACTTAACAGGTGCACAAAAATTTCATTGGAGCAAATGAGCATGGCGAACAAGGTCCTTCAACTCATCAAAGAAAGTGGCGCAAAATGGGTCGATTTTCGCTTTACTGATACTAAGGGTAAAGAGCAGCATGTAACTTACCCAGCTGACACCATTGATGAAGATACCTTTGAAGACGGTAAAATGTTTGATGGTTCTTCAATTGCTGGTTGGAAAGGCATTGAAGCATCTGACATGATCTTACGTCCAGATGCTGAAACAGGTTTCCTTGACCCGTTCTTTGCTGAGCCAACTGTTGTTGTGACTTGTGACGTTATTGAGCCATCTACTGGTCAAGGTTATGAGCGCGACCCACGTTCGATTGCTCGTCGTGCTGAAGAATATTTAAAATCTACAGGTATCGGTGACACAGCATTCTTTGGTCCAGAACCAGAATTCTTCGTTTTTGACGAAGTGAAGTGGGATATCGACATGTCTGGCGCTCGCCATACATTGATCGCTGAAGAAGCTGCATGGTCGACTGGTAAAGATTATGAAGCAGGTAACTCTGGTCACCGCCCACGTGTGAAAGGCGGTTACTTCCCAGTTCCTCCAGTTGATTCTCATCAAGACATGCGTGCTGAAATGTGTGCACGTATTGAAGACATCATGGGTCCAGGTCGTGTAGAAGTACATCACCACGAAGTTGCATCTTGCCAATTAGAAATTGGTGTGAGCTTCAACACCATGGTTCGTAAAGCGGACGAAGTTCAACAGTTCAAATATGCAGTTTGGAACGTTGCACACCAGTATGGCAAAACAGCTACATTTATGCCTAAGCCAATGGTAGGTGATAACGGTTCTGGTATGCACGTTCACATGTCAATCTCTAAAGATGGCAAGAACCTGTTTGCTGGTGATGAATATGCTGGTTTATCTGAAATGGCATTGTTCTTCATTGGTGGTATCATCAAGCACGCGCGTGCATTGAATGCGATCACTAACCCAGGTACCAACTCTTACAAGCGTTTGGTTCCTCACTACGAAGCACCAATCATGCTTGCTTACTCAGCGCGTAACCGTTCCGCTTCTATCCGTATTCCTTACGTTTCTAGCCCTAAAGGCAAGCGTATCGAGGCACGTTTCCCAGATCCACTAATGAACCCATACTTAGGTTTTGCGGCATTGTTAATGGCTGGTCTTGATGGTATCCAGAACAAGATTCACCCAGGTGAAGCTGCTGACAAGAACTTGTATGATCTTCCTCCTGAAGAAGAAGCAAAAATCCCAACAGTTGCTCACAACTTGGAAATGGCGATTGCTGCGCTTGAAGCGGATCATGAGTTCCTATTGAAAGGTGGCGTGTTCACTAAAGAAATGCTTGATGCATATATCGAACTTAAAACTGAAGATGTACGTCGTTTGAACACAACGACTCACCCAGTTGAATTTGATATGTACTACAGCCTGTAATACACCCCAAATTAGAAAAGTCCGCTTCGGCGGACTTTTTTTATGTTTCTGTTTCAATTTGAATTTCATACATTTTTAATAAAAAATTCAGGTAAACTAATCCCGATGTTTTTAGTGAGCCAAGCATGCGAAATTTACGACCAAACAGAATAAGGGAACAACAGCTTCCTGCTGAATTAAAAAAATGGTTGTATGCCTCAGGTTCACTCACTCAACAACTGACAGATTTGGCAGATGGCGAGTTTCATGTTGAACGCATTAATGAACAGTACCAACGTTTAACGTTTGCAGATAGTCGATGGATGAAGATGCCATACCATCACCTTGCATGGGTACGAGAAACCAATTTATATGGTTGTGAAGAACAACCATGGGTAAAAGCTAAAAGTATATTTCCAATTCTAAGTCTGCAAAAAAAAGCCCGTTTGTTTCAACATATTGGAAATAAGCCGATTGGCTGGTTTTTATTTCAAAGAACCAATCCAGCTTGCGAAAGACGTGTGATTCGTCTGGAAGAGGGCTGGACACGACAAAGTTGCTATACTTGGCATGGCTGCAAATTTATTGTGCAGGAAACATTTCTGCCAGCGTTTGAACAGTTTATTCGTCAGCATTGACTCTAAGGAATCAGCATGGAAACAGTGCAACACACCACATGGCGACAACGTCTGCAAGCCTATTATTATCTCTGCCGTTTTGATAACCCGATTGGTACGGAATTGGTGTTCTGGCCGACGATGTGGGCGTTGTGGATTGCATCTAAAGGTATTCCTGATTTAAAAATCCTGCTGGTAATGACGCTGGGCGTGATTTTTATGCGTGCAGCAGGCTGTGCCATCAATGACTTTGCCGACCGTAAAGTCGATGCCCATGTAGAACGCACTAAAACTCGCCCTTTAGCCACAGGGATTATTCGTGCCCGTGAGGCAGTTTTTGTATTTTTGGGATTGGTTGTGGCCAGTGCCTGTCTGTTGTTGTTCTTGCCTTTAGAGACTTTTTACTGGTCATTTGGCGCATTGTTTTTGGCGTTTATCTATCCTTTTATGAAGCGCTATACCCATTTACCTCAGGTGTTTCTGGGGGCTGCATTCTCATGGTCAATTCCCATGGCCTATACCGCAGTGGGGCAAACGCCTGATTTAACCTGCTGGTTGTTATATTTTGGCAATTTGGCGTGGACAGTGGCCTATGATACTCAATATGCGATTACTGATCGTGAATATGACCTGAAAATTGGGGTGAAATCGACTGCCATCCTGTTTGGCCGTTACGATATCCAGATTATTGGTTTGTTACAGGCAATCAGTCTTGGATTAATTGGGACGGCATTCTATCTGGAAAATATTCTGATTCCTTTTGGACTGATTGCATTGCTTGTGGTTGCAACAGATTTTATTTATCAGGCGTTCAAAACAAAAGGTCGCAATCCTCAAATCTGTTTTTGGGCATTCCGTCACAATCGCTGGGTTGGAATGATTATTTTTATCGGAATTTTTTTAGAATTCATAAGCTGAAATAATGAATTAATAGAAAAGTGTCCTATGCAGGGCACTTTTTTTATGTATTAATAGAATGGCATGTAGCGTCATGTATAAAAAAGACAAGGACTAAAAGGATATTTTATGAAACGGTCTAATATTACTTTAGCAATTTCTACGTTAACAGCTTCATTATTTTTAACTGCATGTAATAATGGCGGTGGTAGTGGCAGCGATAATAATTCACAACCCTCTACACCATCATCTTATGTTTCAGAAACAGCTTATGTGAATGAAGCAGACACTTTGAAAGAAGTACCTCAAGCTGATTCAGTTAAAGTCATTAAATATAAAATGCCAAATGTCTTGGGTAAGACTGTGGAAACCTCAGCACTTGTCTATTTCCCAACGATTGCTCCACCTAAAGATGGTTATCGGGTGATTGTGTGGACTCATGGCACATTGGGCGGAGCTGACAAATGTGCACCAAGCAATGCAGGATTGGGTGATCGATTCAATGACTATATTGCCAAGGATCTATTGGGGCAGGGTTATGTAATCGTGGCGCCTGACTATGAGGGATTGGGAGGAGAAGGTGAACATCCTTACCTGAACCTGCCGAGCGAGGCTAAATCTGCAATCTATGCAGTAAAAGCAGCCAAAGAGCACTATGGCACCAAATTGAATGGCGCGTGGATGTCTGTAGGCCAGTCACAAGGCGGACAGGCTTCATTGGGTGTTGCTGAATATGCCAATGCAGATGCAAGCTATAAAGGTGCGGTTGCTGGTGCGCCAGCATCAAGCTTAGGGAAAATTATTCTTGAGGTTGCACCTGATGCGATTAAAGGTTTACCAAAATCTGTTCAGATTGAAACCTATGCAACTTTATTAGCCTATACTGCTTTGGCTGGTGTGGGAATTACAGCCTATGAACCAAATTTCGATTACAAGAAGATGTTTGGTACTACCAAAGCTGGGGAGATTGCTGACTTAGCAAAAACTGAATGTCTGGATGAAATTCAGGATGAATACAGCAAGGAGATTCAGGCTTTTGTGGCCGCGAACCCAGACAAAAATGATCTGATGAAAGATTATCCAGGAATTAATCGGGAAGAATTCGAAACAGATGAGGTTGTGAAGAAGTTCCTCAGCGACTATAGCCAGCCAACAACGAAAAAATTGAATAAACCAATTCTAATCGTTCAAGGGGTTTATGACACCAATGTACCTTATACTGTGACTTATGATCTGTACGATAAAATGTCAAAAGCAGGTACAAATGTCAGTATGATTCCAGTGCCAATTGCACCAAGTGCGAGTGCTCCTGTGGTGAATGGTTCTCATACAGGTGCAATTCTTTATGCAACACAAACTGGTCAGTTAAGGGACTTTGTTAAACTTTATATGCCAGCTCAATAAGCCAATCAACTATAGAAAAAGAGTCTCTTTATAGAGGCTCTTTTTTGTTATATTGTTGCACTCCTTGAAGCCTGCAACTTAAGTTGGAATAATCCATGAGTCAAAAAACTGTTGAAAAAAAGCCGATACCTTGGTTGTTGATGGGGTTGGGTTTGGCAATTCCAATTTTTATTGTAGGTATGGCATTTCTTGCTGCAAAGAGTGATGCGGAAACCAAGAAAAAATACGACCAGCAACATGCTGAAATCGCCAAGAAATTCGAAGAGCAGAAAAAGGCCGAGCAAGCTGCAAAAACAGAGCAGTAGCTTTACCGCATTTTTAAATCAGCGAATATCCATCTGTAACTGTTTAATGGATGGAATTTGCGTATAGCGTTGTACCCGATAACCTGCTTCTTTTAGCATACGGTCACGTTTCTGATCTTCAAGTTCCTTTCCAATATGGCTTGGATCATCAAGCTCAACCACTGCAATAACCCGCATTTCCTGATCTAAAATAACAAAGTCTGTGACCTTGCGATTGAATTTACTACGGATATTGTAATGCTCACTTGTGATCAGTGCACTAAAGGCAACCTGGGCCAATATATGGTAATGGGGAAATGCCTGTTTTAATCGCAGGAACATTTGTGATTCAAATGTAGTAATGACAGGGCGGGGAAAGAATTTTTGTTTGGGAAAGAAAGAGCGCAGGCAACTGATTAAAAGTAAAACTGTGCTGATACAGCCAATCAGTACAAAAATGAATTGATTCGATGCAAACATATTCTGATTAAATTACCCGCAAGAAAAAACCCACTCAAAAAGAGTGGGTTTTTAGAATCTTGGCTCTCCCACCTGGGCTCGAACCAGGGACCTGCGGATTAACAGTCCGTCGCTCTACCGACTGAGCTATGGGAGAATCTGAGTGCCATTATAGGCGGCTTTTGAAATCGGTCAAGTTAAAAATGTCATGTTTCTTTCATTTTGATGTCGTATGCTTTTTATTTGCACAATTAAGGTGAAATGGCATAAATAACTTGAACTTTAATCAGGTGATTGCTAGAGTCAAGACAGAAAGAACGTTTGGATATTGATCTAAACAGTGTGGATTTAACCCAACTTGCCAGCACTAAAATGGCTAAATCGGAGGTCAAAATGACGACTCTTTGTATTCAATCTATTTTCTCAAATCTTTTCTTTTATCAACAAAATTATCTCCAGATTATTCAGAATCCTGAACAATATTACACTGCAGTTGAAAATGCATTTGTTAACACTTTTCCTTTTAGGCAACAGCCGTTGTTTTTAGGAGATTTGTTGCAGCTATGGTTTGGACATAAATGGAAAATTCAGAACCCAAACAATTTGCTTGTTCAAAAAAATACATTGAACGTAAATGAGAGCTCTCCTCTATATGTATTTCAACTGGGTGGAGAGTTATTCTTGGGTGCAAACACTGCATTGGCCTGGTCCGTTGCAGAGAACAAAATCGTGTCCATACAGGTAAAAAGTATTTGGCAATATGCAGTATTTAGCCATTTATGCCATCGGCCAAAAGTGTTTAAACAGAATCAGGCAATTGCTTAATTGCCTGTTTTCATACATTTACCTAACACGGTCTAATTCTCTAATATGACCAGGATCAAATGTTTTTTGTTCAGTATTTTATGATTTTATAAGATGATGAACTTGCTAAATACACAGTTTGTTCTATTCTATCTAGAAATTCATTTATAACTATTTTGAACAAAAGGTAAATCTATAATGAAAGGGCAATGTGTTTGTGGTGAGACCACCTTTGAGGTTGAATTAAAGAATCATGATGTACATGCATGCCATTGCTCAATCTGCCGTAGGCAGACCAGTGGGGTGATTATGACCATTGATGTGGAGCAGGGCAGTTTAAAATTTTTAAAGCAGGAACATCTTGCAGTCTATAACTCATCAGCTTGGGGAGAACGTGGTTTCTGCAACGCCTGTGGCACAACTTTGTTTTGGCGTACCAAAGATCAAGGTTATTGCAATATCAACGCGTTTTCATTGAATGAGCCGCCAAAGGATTTGCATTTTGATATGGAAATCTATATCGACTCCAAACCTGAATTCTATGCGTTCCAGAACTCAACCAAGAAATTGACTGAAGCAGATGTGGTTGCCTTATTTAATGGTGAATCTTCAAGCCCGAACTAAGATTTGGTTATTAAAAGCAGGATAGACATAAAAAAGAAGCTTCATTAAGAAGCTTCTTTTTAATTTACAGTATAATTATTTTGCTGCTTTTTCAGCTTCAATTGATGCGATTGCCGCATCTACACCATCAATTGAGTCAGCTGCTTTCTTGATACGCGCTAAAGCATCCACTAAAACTTCATCAGCAGTTGCGTAAGAAATACGCATAAAACCACCTAAACCAAATGCATCGCCAGGAACAACCGCAACGCCAGTTTCTTCAAGTAACCACTCGGAGAATTCTGTGCAAGATTTCATGCCTTTTGCACGAATCAGTGGACGGATGTTAGCGTAGGCATAGAATGCACCATCAGCAGGGAGGCAAGAGATACCGTTGATTTCATTTAAGCCATTTACCACCAAGTCATGACGGCGTTTAAACGCTTCAATCATTGGTTGAAGAACGTCTTGTGGACCATTCAATGCCGCTTCTGCCGCAACCTGTGAAATTGAGGTTGGGTTAGACGTAGACTGAGACTGGATGTTCTTCATTGCACCAATCAATTTTGCAGGACCAGCCGCATAGCCAATACGCCAGCCTGTCATTGCATATGCTTTTGACACACCATTAAGCACGATGGTACGGTCATATAAATCTGGAGCAATTGTGGCGATGTTGTAGAACTCATCTTCCCAACGGATTGGTTCATACATGTCGTCAGAAGCAATCAATACTTGTGGGTGGCGACGAAGCACATCAGCCAAAGCTTCTAGTTCAGCCTTGGTGTAGATCATGCCTGTTGGGTTTGATGGACTGTTGAGTACCAACAAACGTGTATTTGGTGTGATGGCAGCTTCTAATTGTTCAGGTGTGATTTTGAAGCGTTGTTCTTCACCACATTTCACAATTACTGGTGTACCCTCAGCAATGATCACCATATCAGGATAGCTTACCCAGAATGGCGCAGGAATGATGACTTCATCACCTTTGTTTAACAAGGCCAGTGCTAGGTTAAAGAAGCTTTGCTTACCGCCACAAGACACCAAAATTTGGTTTGCTTGATAATCTAAATTATTGTCACGTTTTAATTTGGCAATAATTGCTTTTTTTAAGCTTGGAGTACCGTCTACCGCTGTATATTTTGTAAAGCCTTTGTTAATCGCTTCAATTGCAGCATCTTTGATGTGTTGAGGGGTATCAAAGTCTGGTTCGCCTGCACCTAAACCAATCACGTTTTTACCAGCAGCTTTAAGCTCGGCGGCCTTGTTTGTTACTGCAAGTGTAGGGGACGGTTTGATGGCATTGACACGATCAGAGAGACGTACGTCCACGGCATTATTCCTTCTTATGGGATTGAAAAATAAAAAGCAGGTTATCTTAGCTTAAATCAAGGTTATTGTGGTCAAAACTTGCCTTAATCGCATAAAAAGTTACCAAAATATAAGTTGTATGAATGCTTTGGTTTTTTACATATTTTATTTTTATAAAACTGACAAAAATCCATTACAATAGCGACTAGAAATTTAGATTTCGAGAGAATTTCAATGAGTACGCAACAACCAAAAGCCAAAAAAGCTTTGGTGAAATTACCATTCCCGATGCCATCTGCTCAAGATGATTCTGAGGACGTGGCGCATAATCAGGTTCGCCCAAAGCCTGAGCAGTATGCAGATCGAACCTGGATGCCACCACGTGGAACTCGTCGTTCGATGGGGAAACGTTAGAAAAAAGCCAATCAGTGAATGATTGGCTTTTTTATTTTAATGGCGGTTTCGGTTGAGTGGATGTTGTATTTCTAACTCGCCACGCCAAAGTTTAATAAAATCATATTCATCAATATCATAGAGTTCCATTAAGGCAATAATC
The DNA here is from genome assembly GCF_029845285.1 of Acinetobacter sp. GD03645. Lineage (NCBI taxonomy): Bacteria > Pseudomonadati > Pseudomonadota > Gammaproteobacteria > Moraxellales > Moraxellaceae > Acinetobacter > Acinetobacter sp. GD03645. Next base: position 183,903 of record NZ_JAOCLL010000003.1, read on the forward strand.
ACGCTGACAAAAATCATTGCACCTTCGGAATTACTTTGGAAATTGAAAATCTTTCCATTCAGTTTGCCTAAAATATCAGTGATTTCATGTTCACGGCCACGCCCATAGCGATCACGTGGATAAAGCTCTTCATTAAGAACAACAAGGGCAATTGCTTTTTCCGCAGCAGATAAATGGGTCTTACTTAAAGCTTCTTCAAAAGATTCATAGCCATGATTGAAGTAAAAAATCACTTCATCATTAATAAATGCATGCACCGTTGCGGCAGTTAAGTTGGGAAACTGGGAAACAGCATCCTCTTCGATATATGGTCGAAATGATTCAGGGAAAATCACATTGGAATGAATCCCTTTAAATAAAGGGGCAATTTCAGAAACTTTATAACCCGCAATGCCACAACCGAGTGCCGTTAAAAAATATTTCATTTTCGGATGGTTTTTGGCATAGATTTTAAAGTCATCCACATAATGCTCAATTTGTGCAAGCGGCATTTGCTGTAAATGTTCATTCAGTGTTGGAATGGCAAAAGTCTGCCCAGCCCAGCCACGTCCAACCCCCTTTACTGCGGCGAAATGTTGTGCCGCCACACGGGCTGCGCCACTGTCGTGTATGCCTGCGAGATTACTGCCAAATACAAAAACAGTATCTTCGGGCAGTTCGGTGACAATGCTTTCATCATGGTATTGGTAAGACATATTGTTATCATTGAAATAGCGTAATGAGTTCATGTTGCAGTTGATTAGGTTGATGGTCAAGTGCTAAATGTAAAAGTTTTATGTTATTGTTGAAAGATAACAAAAACAGTGTGATAGATGAAAATGAATCAATCCAAAGCAGGGAATCTACTTTATACCAATGGGCGTATTGTACAAAAAGGGGATTTTGCCTTAATGAGTTATCGAGGTTTGGATGCCTATTCACCTTTACATTTTAAATATGGTTTTATTCCTATTCAAATTGCTGATTTGGAATATGACAAAACAGGTAAAAAAATAAAAAGAATCCCTTTTATTTCTGAACAGGGTGAAGAAAGGTCTTATGGATATGCCATAGATGCTTTCAAGGCAAAAGGAACAAAGACTTTACATTATATTGACCATAGCACAAACAATATGCAGGATTATGTGGTTTATTATCTTGCTGAATTGGAAAAATGGCTGGAAAATGATGGGGATATGGACGCTGCATTGGCTTTGGCAATGTATTATTCAAACCATGAACCAAAAGGTCGGGATGAACAATATGTTTTACAGATCAGAAAGAAAGCGAGACAATATTTTGAATTGGCTAGCCAAAATGGTCATGCCATTGCCAGTGAATATCTAGCTCGTGAACATGGTTACTATATTCTCTTTCAGCCGAGAGATCGTATTGAAAATAAGGTGTATTTAGAATCTGAAAAAAATTTATTTTTTGATTATCTGATTAAAAGTGGTGAACAAGGATTTGCTGAGGCACAATTTCAACTTGGCATTAATTATGAATATGGAAGAGAGGGTTTTCCTCAGGATTATAAGAAAGCAGTCTACTGGTATCATGAGGCTGCCCGACAAGGCTACCCGAGGGCGACTAATAATTTGGCTGATAAATATGAGCATGGGTTGGGTGTTGCACAGGATTATAAAAAAGCGATTGAACTTTATTCATACGCTGCACAATATAGGATTCCTGAAGCCATGTTTAGTTTGGGAAATCTTTATTTGCAAGGTAAAGGGGTATTGTGTGATGTCATTCAGGCTCAATTATATTTTGAACAATCAGCACGTTTGGGCTATGCACCAGCAAAAAGAAGTCTTAAAGCACTAGATATTGAATGTTGAAAATTGTGAATTCGACCTTATTAATAAAAGTCACCTGATCAGAAAAGAGTAAGCCTGTGAGCGAAAACCAACCTTTTGAGTTAGTCACCAACTACCAGCCAGCAGGTGATCAACCTCAGGCGATTGAGAAGCTTGTAAGTGGGATTGAACAGGGTTTTCGTAATCAGTTGCTGCTTGGGGTAACGGGTTCAGGTAAAACCTACACCATGGCCAATGTGATTGCCCAAACCCAGCGACCCACCATTGTGATGGCGCATAACAAAACGCTTGCAGCACAGCTTTATGGTGAGTTTAAGGCTTTCTTCCCAAACAATGCGGTGGAGTATTTCGTTAGTTACTACGATTACTATCAGCCAGAAGCCTATGTACCCTCATCAGATACGTTTATCGAAAAAGATTCCGCCATCAATGACCACATTGACCAAATGCGGCTCTCCGCAACCCGTGCTTTGCTGGAACGCCGTGATGCCATCATTGTCGCTTCGGTTTCTGCCATTTATGGTTTGGGTGATCCAAACGCCTACATGCAGATGCTGTTGCATATTGTGCAGGGCGATCGGGTCAGCCGTGATGACATCATTCGCCGTCTGGTGGAAATGCAATATACCCGTAACGAGCTTGAGTTCTTGCGTGGTACATATCGTATCCGTGGTGAAATCATTGATATTTTCCCTGCTGAATCAGATCAGGATACGATTCGGGTGGAATTGTTCGATGATGAGGTGGATTCAATCCGCTGGTTTGATCCATTGACTGGAAAACTGGTGCGTAAGGTTCCGCGTGTGACCATTTATCCAAAGAGCCACTATGTTACGCCGAAAGACCATTTAACCCGTGCCATTGATACCATCAAGGATGAGTTAAAAGACCAGCTTAAGTTCTTCAAGGATCATGACAAGTTACTGGAAGCACAACGTATTGAACAGCGTACCCGTTATGATCTGGAAATGATGCAACAACTCGGTTATACCAACGGGATTGAAAACTACTCACGTCATTTGTCAGGTCGTACAGCAGGTGAAGCACCGCCGACCTTGTTTGATTATATCCCTGAAGATGCGTTGCTGATCATTGATGAATCGCATGTCACTGTTCCTCAGATTGGTGCGATGTATAAGGGAGATCGTTCCCGTAAAGAAAATCTGGTGAATTATGGTTTCCGTTTGCCAAGTGCCTTGGATAACCGTCCAATGCGCTTTGAGGAATGGGAGCGGATTGTGCCAACCACAGTTTTTGTCAGTGCAACACCAGCACATTATGAACTGGAGAAATCGGAACAGATCGTCGAGCAGGTGGTACGTCCAACGGGGTTGATTGATCCTGAGATCGAGGTTCGTCCTGTGTTGACGCAGGTGGATGATATTTTGTCTGAAATCAACATTCGTAAACAGGTGAATGAGCGTGTGCTGGTTACCACATTAACTAAACGTATGGCAGAGGACTTAACTTCATATTTGAAAGAATATGGTATCAAGGTGGCATATCTACATTCAGATATTGATACCGTTGAACGGGTTAAGATTATCCATGAATTGCGTACAGGTGTGCATGACGTACTGGTCGGCATTAACCTGTTGCGTGAAGGTCTGGATATGCCAGAAGTGTCGTTGGTGGCAATTCTGGATGCGGACAAAGAGGGCTTCTTGCGTTCTGAGCGTTCCTTGATCCAAACCATTGGACGTGCTGCCCGTAATGTGAAAGGTAAAGCAATTTTATATGCGGACCGCATCACTGACTCCATGCGTAAGGCAATGGATGAAACAGAACGCCGTCGTAATAAGCAGATCGAGTTTAATGAATTACATGGGATTACCCCACGTAGTGCTGTTCGTCAGGTGATCAAGGAAATTGATACAGGTGAAGTGTTAAGTGATGATCAGATTGATGAAAAAATTGTTGATCAACACAAGGCAATCAGTGCTGATGAACAGCATCTTTTATCTGATCCAAAACTGTTTGCGAAACACATTGGCAAGCTGGAAAAGGAAATGTTGAAAGCATCCAAGGAGCTACAGTTCGAGCAGGCTGCAAGACTCCGTGATGAAATTGTTCGTTTAAAGGCACACATGCTGCAATCTTGATTTTTAAGAGAAATCCTCAAAGGCGATACATATCGCAACAGAATTTGTTTATAAATTGGGCTATGTTACAGGACGAATGACGATTTATAACAAATTTCTGTTTTGAGGATTTCTCATGCCATTTATTAAAAGTTTCCCAAAGGCAAGTTGGCGTTTAGCAAAGATAGCGGTGGGCGGTGTGGTTTTAACGGGGTTGGCTGTAGGAACAATTGCCTATGCCCAGGCAAAACCTTTACCCACTGTTGAAAAAGTAGAACTCGATAAGTATTTGGGTGTTTGGTATGAGGTGGCCCGAAAACCAATGTTTTTTGAGCGTAAATGCGCATTTAACGTCACGGCAACCTATACGCTGAATGAAAATGGCAACATCGTGGTTGATAATAAATGCGCTGATCAGGATGGTAATTTACAACAGTCCCTGGGTGAAGCCTTTGTGGTGAATGCGCCATTTAACAGTAAATTAAAAGTCAGTTTTTTACCCGAGGGTGTGCGCTGGATTCCTGTCGGTCGTGGAGATTACTGGATTTTAAAACTGGATGAGGATTATCAGACGGTATTGGTGGGTGAACCACGCCGTAAGTATTTATGGGTACTTTCCCGTATTCCAAATCCGAAAAAAGAAATTATCCATGAATATTTAAATTATGCGAAATCATTGGGCTATGATATTCATGATGTGATTTACCCTGAACATCGCTAAATTAAGATATACTGATTTCGTTTAAACCATGCTTGCATGGTTTTTTTATTTTTATATAGTGGATAAATCACGTATTTTTACAGATTTTTCCAGTCGTAGAGGTTCAAAATGCTTAAAGGAATTGTTTATTCAGTTTTGGCCTCGGTAACGTTTGGTGTTTTGTATTTTTATACACAGTTATTGGGTGCATTTGACAGTGAGCAGACCTTTGGCTGGCGAATAATCTCCACTTTGCCATTTCTGACTTTATTTATGTGGTTGAGTGGTGACTTAAGTCATATTCAGGCAATTTTTAAAAGAATTATCGCAAAGCCTGCTTTATTGCTGGTGTTAATGACTACCTCAGTACTGACCTCTGCACAGTTGTGGCTGTTTTTATGGGGACCGATGCATGGCCGTGGTTTACAGGTTTCACTTGGCTATTTCCTTTTGCCATTGGTGCTGGTGCTTGCAGGACGTTTTTTATATGGTGAGAAACTGTCTCGGTTTCAGTTTGTCGCTGTATTGTTGGCGGTCTTTGGGGTAGGGCATGAGATATGGCGTTTAGGACATATTGCCTGGGAAACAGCTCTGGTTGCGATTGGTTATACTGCTTATTTCGTGATTCGTAGAAAAATAAAAACAGATAATTTGGGCGGTTTTTGGTGGGATTTATTATTAATACTCCCTATTGCGATTTTCTTTACCCAAACAGGTAATACACCTTATTTAAAATTTCTGGAGCAGCCAACTCTGGTTCTGGTTGTCATGGGCTTGGGTGTTTTAAGTGCGATAGGCTTGGGAAGTTATATCTTGGCCAGTCGCTATTTACCTCTTATCATTTTTGGCCTGTTAGGCTATTTGGAACCTGTGCTTTTGGCATTTGCCTCATTGATGATGGGTGAGGAAATTGGTAGTGAAGAATGGCTGACCTATATTCCAATCTGGTTGGCAGTCTTGGTTCTGGTGCTTGAGGGTGCGGTGCATGTCTATCAGCAAAGACAGCGAAAAGAGCAATTGCAACTGAACTTAAAGCATTATCCAAAGCGTCTGAATGTGGATGAAAAAGAATAAAACTGTGGTTTTATCTGCCTTATAAACCAAAACGATCAGGAAAATTGTTGTGAGGCTGGATTAAATCATCGCTATTATGATGATTGAAAAAGAATTTTACCTAAAATCACAAAAATAATTATAGGTATTTTATGAATTTATAGTCAATTGGGACAAAATCTTAGCTCAAATAGCAGCTTTTGATTCAATATTGATGATAATTCTATTACAATTATGGCGTTTTAAAATTCACGCCCAGTATATATAAATTAGAGGACGTCACTGTGAGCAAAGACACTATCGTTGCCCTACACGCAGAACACCAAGGTCGTTGGAAAAACCGTGAAGAAATCGCGGAACGTATGATTACTTTAATTGGTCAATTATACCGTGAGAAAAATATTGTTGTTTCTGTTTACGGCCGTTCTTTAATTAACCGTTCAGTGATTCAGATTTTAAAAACACACCGCCGTACACGTATGGTTGATGTTGAGCTTTCAGTTGTAAACACGTTCCCAATTCTTGAAGCGTTGATGAAAGTTGAAAACATCGGTTCTGCTGAAGTTGATATCGGTAAACTTGCTGTTGAATACAAAAACCAGGGCGGTGATGTAGACGCTTTTGTTGCGAATGCTGTTGCACCAATTCAGGGTAATGCGACTTCTGAACAGCCTAAAGATGTTGTTCTTTACGGTTTTGGTCGTATTGGTCGTATTCTGGCGCGTTTAATCATCAGCCAATCAGGCTTGGGTCGTGGTTTAAGCCTTAAGGCAATCGTTGTACGTAAATCATCTGATGGTGACTTGGCGAAACGTGCTTCTTTGTTACGTCGTGACTCTATTCACGGTACTTTTGACGGTACGATCTCTGTTGATGAAGAAAATGAAGCAATCATTGCAAATGGTAACTTCATTAAAGTCATTTATGCTTCAAGCCCAAGCGAAGTGGATTACACCGCTTATGGTATTGAAAATGCGCTTCTTATCGACAATACAGGTAAATGGCGTGATGCAGAAGGTCTGAGCCAACACTTGAAATGTGCAGGTATTGCACGTGTAGTCTTGACTGCACCAAGTAAAGGTGAGATGAAGAACGTTGTATATGGCGTAAACAACACTGATATCCTGGATGAAGACAAAATCATCTCTGCTGCAAGCTGTACAACCAACGCAATTACACCTGTACTAAAAGTGTTGGATGACAAATACAAAGTATTAAATGGTCATGTTGAAACAGTTCACTCGTTCACAAACGACCAGAACCTGATTGATAACTACCACAAGGCTGACCGTCGTGGTCGTGCTGCAACATTGAACATGGTAATCACTGAAACTGGTGCTGCAAAAGCGGTTGCCAAGGCATTACCAGGCCTTAAAGGCAAGTTGACGGGTAACTCAGTACGTGTTCCTACACCAAACGTTTCACTTGCAATCTTGAACTTAAACCTAGAGAAAGAAGTTGATCGTGAAGAAGTGAACGAATACATTCGTCAAATCTCAATCAACTCTAGCCTACAAGGTCAAATCGGTTATACCAACTCAACTGAGGTTGTATCAAGCGACTTTATCGGTTCGCGTACTGCTGGTGTGTTTGACGCACAGGCAACAATCACTTCAGGTACACGTTTAACTGCTTATGTTTGGTACGATAACGAAGTGGGTTATAGCTGTCAGGTATTGCGTATTGCTGAACAAATGTGCGGCGTAAGCTATGCAAAAATTCCTGCTCAAACAAATGCATAATTTGTTTTAGCTTTAAAAATGGAAGCCATCGGGCTTCCATTTTTTTATGGATGCTCTAAAGTATAATAAATCATTCAAACCTAGAATAAATACAAAGATGTATATCATTCCACAGCTTTATTGGGCGAGTAGATTATTTACTTTTCTGTTGGTCATACCTCTGCTCTTTTTTATTTTTTATCTTTTTCAATATGTCTATTTTCAAAAGACAGGTCAGTTTTATTGGATTGAGGAGAGTACTAGTATCACTCGGTTGGTAAAGCATCCTTATTTTTGGGTGTTTTTTACATTGGATGGTTTTACGATCCTAATGTTTCTATTTCTTAAAATTACAGTTTTTGAAAAACTTGCAAGGTGGCTATGCTTATTTACATTTCCTATTGCGTTGTATTATATGTGGGAAGTTAGTAGCGGTTTACCGATACACTGGATGTTATTAATTATTGTAGGTTTGTGTTTGAATAAAGACACATCAGAAAATATGGCTTAATCCTGACTGTACAGAACCTATGCTGATAAAAACATTAAAATAAAAGAAAATAGCGACAAGGGAAGATGATAGGTTAGGAATACTTCATTGTTGCAGTTCAGACGTTTATTCACGGTATTTGCCTTAATTGTGGTGGCCAACTTGTGTGGCGTATATATTGCGATGTGGGTGTTTAAGCATTTTAATATTTATATTCCATTGAAGAATCAGGATGTTGCGATTGATTTACAAGAGCCTCTACAGGTAAGGGTAAAAGTTCAGGATGCCTTAAATGTTGATGTGAATGGGCGTGTGGATGCACAAATCCCTATCAATGAGCAACTCAATGTCCCCTTAACCCAGACACTGACTCCACGTGTTTATTTTGATAATTTAGTACCGATTAGCACCACCATTCCTGTTAAGGAAACCATTAAGGTCAACCAGAGTCTGCCGATTGATACCAAGGTTCAGGTGAAGATTTTGGGTAAGGATGTCACTTTGCCCTTAAAAGGTTCGATTCCATTACAGCTTGATGTACCGATTGATATTCAGGTTCCTCTACAGCAAAAGGTACATTTAAAGTTTGATGCGCCTGTTCGTACCGTTCTGAAAGAAAATCTAAATATTCCATTAAAAGCCCAGCTCAATGCCAATATTCCTATTCAGGGAAAGTTGAATGTACCCATTACTTCTGAACTAAACGCTTCTGTTGATGTAAAAAATACCTTACCAGTCAAGATTGCTCAGGGTGAGTTGAAGATTCCTCTGTCAACGATGTATTTAAATCGTGTAAAAACTGAACCTGTAGATGAGCCAGCAACTCCACAAGACTTGAAAATAGGTGAGTAATGGACATCACCAAATCACTTAAAAGTTTGCTGATCAGTTTTGTGATCTTAACCACATTGGTTGCGATTCTATTCTGGTTCTACCTCAATATTCAGGCATCGTTGATTGTTTCTGCACAGCAGGCGGATATTCGTTTGCCACAATCACTTGCGACCAAAATTCAGGTGGGTGACCATTTGCAGGTCAAGTCAGAGGGAAAACTCAATACAACCCTCGATATTAACCGTACTTTGCAACTGCCTTTAACAGGAAAATATCTGGCAGACCTGAGTTTTGAGGTTGAAACACCCATTACCGTGGATATCAATTATGAAACCTTGTTAAAAGTGGATGAGGTAATGCCAATTGAAACCAGCACTGACCTGATTTATCAAAATAAACTATTGCCCAAGTTTCCCCTAAAACTCAATGTTCCAGTCAAGCTGGATCTTCCATTTCAGTTGAAGCGAAGATATACCGTTCCTGTAAAAATTGTATTTGATGGCCCCGTTTATTTTGCTTTTGATGAGTCGGTCAACCTGCCTGTAAAGCATCAGTTTAAACCCAGTTTTTATATGAATGATGCCATCAATATGAACAATATCTCCTCCTTTAATGCCACCATGTTTAACTCGGTTCAGCAAACCAAAGCCAATCTGGATATGCAAATGGATTTGCCATTAAGGAATGTGCATCCATAACGCAATGAAATAACGCTTTTTTAAAGCCAGAAACGTATTTGCTGATTTTTCTATTCGAGAAATTTATTAAAATGTGGCAAAATAGTCCGCTTTTAAGATTTTAGAGGATTGGCACATGCGCTTTGTTGATGAAGCAGTCATAACCGTAGAGGCTGGCGACGGTGGCAATGGCGTAGCCAGTTTTCGCCGTGAAAAATTTGTCCCTTTTGGTGGTCCCGATGGCGGTGATGGGGGACGTGGTGGAAGTATCTATATCCAGGCCGATGATGATACTGGTACGCTGGTTGATTACCGTTATACCCGTCGATTCCGTGCGGAACGTGGTAAGAATGGTGCTGGCGCGAACTGTTCAGGTCGTGGCGGTGAGGACGTTATCCTAAAAGTACCTGTGGGTACAACCATCGTGGATACTGAATCTGGCGACATTATTGGCGACTTGGTCAAGGATGGTCAGCGTGTAAAAGTGGCACATGGCGGTGATGGTGGTTTAGGTAACACACACTTTAAATCATCGACCAACCGTTCACCACGTAAATGCACGCATGGTATCAAGGGCGAATATCGTGAAGTACGTTTAGAGTTAAAAGTGCTTGCAGATGTTGGCCTCCTGGGCATGCCAAATGCAGGTAAATCCACGTTTATCCGTGCAGTCAGTGCGGCCAAGCCAAAAGTGGCAGACTATCCATTTACCACCATGGTGCCGAACCTGGGGGTGGTGGATGCGGATCGTCATCGTTCATTCGTGATGGCGGATATTCCAGGGTTGATTGAAGGTGCGGCAGAGGGCGCAGGTCTAGGGATTCGCTTCCTTAAACACTTGGCGCGTACCCGTATCCTGTTGCATATTGTGGATGTTCAGCCAATTGATGGTTCTGACCCTGCACACAATGCCAGAGCAATTCTAGGCGAGTTGAAAAAATTCTCTCCAACCTTGGCAAAACTTCCACTGGTTCTGGTGTTGAACAAGCTTGACCAGATTGCTGAAGAATCGAGGGATGAATGGTGCCAGCACATTCTGGATGAATTGCAGTGGACAGGTCCAGTATTCAAGACATCTGGCCTTATGTCAGAAGGCACTAAAGAAGTTGTGTATTACCTTATGGATCAAATTGAGCAACAGCGTGAACGTGAAGTTGAAGATCCTGAGTATGCAGCAGAAGTTAAAGCATTCCGTGAGCAGCTTGAGGCTGAAACACGTGAACAAACCATCGCGGCAAAAGAAGCTTATCGTGCCATGCGTAAGGCTCAGCGTGAAGCGGGGCTGGAAGACGATGAGGATGACTTTGATGATGATGAGGATGAAGGCGGCGTAGAAAGCATTTACGTACGCGACTAGTGAACCGAGGAAAAAATGATAGAAGTGGTCGATGGGCAACGTCAGCTCAATGCGTGTAAACGAATCGTTGTTAAAATCGGATCATCTTTACTCACTGCAAATGGGCAAGGTCTAGATTTAAATGCAATTTCGCACTGGGCGAAACAGATTGCAGATCTACACAATGCTGGACATGAAATCATACTTGTGTCCTCAGGTGCAGTGGCTGAAGGGATGGTACGCATGAAGCTTGCGAATCGACCCACCGATCTACCCAGTTTGCAGGCCTGTGCCGCCATTGGTCAAATGGGCCTGATTCATACATGGTCAAGCGTACTGGATCAGCATGGCATTCAAACCGCACAGGTTTTACTCACGCATGATGATCTCGCTGATCGCCGCCGTTACCTCAATTCCTGTGATGCCTTGCAAAACCTGATTGACTGGCGCGTGATTCCTGTCATCAATGAAAATGACACGGTTTCAACTGATGAAATCCGTTTTGGTGACAATGATACCCTGGCTGCAATGGTGGCGGGACAGGTTCAGGCGGAACTATTGATTATCCTAACGGATCAGCAGGGCATGTTCGACTCTGACCCTCGCAGCAACCCAAATGCCAAACTGTTCTCTGCGGTTCGGGCACTGGATGACAGCCTGTTTGAAATGGCAGGTGGGGGCGGTGTGCTTGGCCGTGGTGGTATGGTGACCAAGGTTCGTGCTGCACGTCTTGCTGCAAGATCAGGTTGTCCAACCCTAATTGCCAGTGGTGAAAGTGAAAATGTGCTTGCTCGCCTGATGGCTGGTGAAATGTTGGGAACATTGTTTACCACAGACAATGACCGTGTTACGGCGCATCAGCAATGGTTGGCGGCGCATTTACAAACAGCAGGTCGTTTAGTGATTGATGACGGTGCGGTTGAGGCCATTAAACTTAAGCATCGTAGTTTGTTGCCAGTGGGCGTGAAAGCGATTGAAGGTCATTTTGATCGTGGTGACGTGGTTGAGTGTGTTGATAAACATGGTGGTCGTATTGCAGTGGGACGTGTGAATTTCAGCTCCCGTTCAGCCGAAATGATCAAGGGTTTATCTTCCGAAAAAGTCTATCAGGTTTTGGGCGAGGCTCGTTCTCTGGAAATGATTCACCGTGACCATATGGCGATTTACTAAATTACCATATAAAAAAAGCCTGATTAACTCAGGTTTTTTTATATCTGCTTTAAATTTTGCCAAAGCATCACTTCTTTTTGCTTTAACTCAGGCAAGGGATTTTCTGTCCCCATCATATAGGCAAAATCAGCCAATGAAAGCATGTCCAAATCTTCATCACTGTTTCCGTAAGCATAGACAAACCCATAATCAGCCAGATTATATTTTTGCAGAATGCGGAGTCTCTTCTGTTCACAGCTACAGTCTTCAGAACTGTAGTAACCTGTCAGCAGGCCATTCTTAATTTCTGTTGCTGTACAGATTAATTCGATATTTAGAAACTCACAGATCGGCACAAGATATAGATCAACTGAAGCCGAAACCAGCACAATGTGATCACCCTGTTGTTGGTGCAGGCGAAGTTGTTGCAATAGGTTCTGATCTAAATTTTGAATAAGTTGTTGTGCATATTCCTGTGCCAGATTTTGTACAAAATCTGCTGCAATGCCCTTAAACATGCTTTGAAACAAGCGAGGTCGCATCGCATGGGCAGGGTATAGCTTTAAATAATAGGCTTGAATCCACGGTAGGATTTTCAAACCTTTTTTTACGATATGTCGTTTTGAAAGCGTATAAAAAATAAATCCAGTAAAACTGTCCTTGGGATAAAGTGTCCCATCAAAATCAAATAAGGCAAGATTTAAAGTTTTATGTGTTTCGCTCTTTGCATGCATGTTTCATATCGTCCATTTACACGGCTTGCGAACCAATTGGTGTTGTAGTCACGACTGAGTTTGGGACCTGAAATCACCACCTGCGGCATGACTGCATAAACTGGTTCTTTATGAGTTTTGTTCTGGTAAAGCTTTTGTACCGCTAAATAGGTTTGGGTATCCTCAAATTTTTTCTCTTTTTCTTTTTTTAAGTCAGTACGAATCTGGCGTGGTGTCACCAGAATGTTATTTTGTGCAAAAATTGCAATAAGTTCTTTCTCTGTCTGGCTTTGGGTTGCCCTGATATCACCATTCTTGGTATAGAGCAGTAAGTCGCCATCTAGACTGATTTCAGTTTTGGTCAGTCCATTCAGCATACTCTGAAAAGCCGCATTTCGACTGGAATACATGCCTGAGTTATAGTCTGCGAAACGATAGATGGCCTTGTCATAATCGGCAGGGTATTCCATTAAACGGTGAATACCGTAATATAGGCCGCCGTATTGGGTATAAAGATCATTGCGTAGTTCAGCGATATTGCCGCTTTGGCGTTTATGTTCTTTGGCATAGTTGATATGAACCTGCATGGAACCCAATGTGGTAATTGGATTCATCTTTTCACCAATATCCTGACCAACCAGTTTTGCAGCCCCTGTTAATGCACTGACATGGTAATGTTTGGACATATAGTCAAAAATTTCACGATAGAGTAAATCCAGCTCGCGTTCGGTTTTGACCTTACGCATTTGGCTCATGTAATTGTTTTCTGGAGAGGGCTGGTTTTTCAACACATCTTCAAAATACTCAGCCACTGTTCCACCAATGGTTTCACCCAGTTTGGCCTCAAACTTTTCCTTTAAACGGCTGTTAATTTCCTGTACCGCTTTTTCACCCAGTCCAGGCACGGCAGGGTCGGCAACAAAGTTCGATTCCTGGTCAACCACAGCAACCACACTGCACACATTCTGCTTGGTTTTTGGAATGCTGAGTTCCTGCATAATGTCGAAAATATCTTGTGCCCAGGACTGTCGGTCATTCACACGTGCTGGAATGACTTTCTTAATCTGCTCTGCTTGCATTTCAGGTTCTTTGCCATTTGACCACCATGCATTGTCACCGCAGGCACTGAGACTGATGCAGGCTGCAATGATGCTAAAGGTTTTAAATAAAGGACGAGCTGGGAACGATTTGTTCATAATTAGGACAACACCGCATAAAAAGATGAGTCAAATGGGCGAATGAAGTATACTATGTTGATCAGAATTTGTAAGAAAATATATGTATATTGGTTCATACCAGCTGTCAAATAATTTGATTGTTGCCCCTATGGCGGGCGTCACTGACAGGCCATTCCGTTCATTATGCAAGTACTTCGGGGCAGGGCATGCGGTCAGTGAAATGATGACGGCTGACAAAACCCTGCGTATGAGCAAAAAGAGTTTATATCGGGCCAATTTTGATGGTGAGCTTGCACCCATCTCCGCACAAATCGCAGGTTCTGACCCGTTTGAATTAGCCGAGGCAGCACGTTATCAGGTTGCCAATGGTGCTCAAATTGTTGATATCAATATGGGCTGCCCAGCCAAAAAAGTCTGTAACAAGCTTGCTGGTTCGGCTTTGCTACAAGATGAAGACCTCGTTGCTCGTATTTTAGATACCGTGGTTGCTGCGGTAGATGTTCCTGTCACCTTAAAAACACGTCTGGGTTTTCTGAATGGTCAGGAAAATATCCTGCGTGTGGCAAAACAAGCTGAACAGGCAGGCATTGCAGCCTTGGCCCTGCATGGGCGCACCCGTGAGGATATGTATTTAAATACAGCCCGTTATGAGTTGATTAAGCAAGTTAAGCAAATGATCAATATTCCCTTAATTGCCAATGGTGATATTGATAGTCCTGAAAAAGCCAAATATGTGCTGGACTATACAGGTGTGGATGCGATTATGATTGGACGGGCCGCACAGGGAAGACCGTGGATTTTTCGGGAAATCGCGCATTATCTAAAAACTGGCGAACATCTGGCTGCACCTGATATTGCCGAAGTAAAAGCGGTCCTACTTGGTCATCTGGCTGAACTTTATCAGTTCTATGGTGAGTATTCTGGTTGCCGTATTGCCCGTAAGCATATCGCTTGGTACACCAAGGGCTTACGTTCAAGTAATGAATTTCGTCAGAATATGTATAAGGTTGAAAATACCGCTGATCAGGCGAAAGTGGTGGAAGCCTATTTTGATCAGTTGCTTGATCAAGGACAGCGTATGAGTGATGTTCAGGTTGAGCAGGTAAATTTATTAGAGATCAAGTAGGGGCGAAGTGAATTCGCCCAAAGTATTGATTATTCCAAATGTGCAGTGATTTTCTGTAGGATTTGCAGAATCACATCAAACTCACTTTGCAGTGGTGTGCTCTTACGCGTCACCAAGGCAAGGATGCGGCTTGGAGCATCTTCAATTGATTTCACTTCAATATCTTCATTGAAATGAATCATGCTGTTCTTCAATGCAATTTCAGGCAATAAAGTAAAGCCTAGGTCTGAAGAGACCATTTCCACCAAGGTTGGTAGTGAACTTGCCTTTAAACGGTGGTCATTCTTGCGTTCACCCACAGGGCAGGCACTGAGGGCATGGTCACGCAAACAATGACCTTCTTCCAGCAGCATAAGGCGGGACAAATCCAGATCATCCAGGGAATTTGCATTGGCCGCATTTTTATCTTTCTTGTTGTAGACAAGGAATAAATGCTCTTTGGCAATTTCGACAACCTTTAAGCTACGCGTATCAAAAGGCAGCGCAAGTACAATCATGTCCAGATTGCCATGTTCCAGTTTCTCTACAATCTTCTCGCTTTGAGCCTCATGCAGGTGGAGTTGAATTTTTGGCAACTGCTGGTGCACTTCATCCAGAAGCTGGGTCAGGATAAAGGGTGCAATGGTTGGGATGATGCCAAGATGCAGGTCACCTGTTAAAGGTTCGCTCATTTCACGGCTTAAACGCATCAGGTCCTGCGCATCGGCCAATAATACACGGGCTCTTGCGACAACCTGCTCACCTAGAGGGGTCAAACGGACGTTTTGACGATCACGCTCAACTAAGACGCCACCTAATAAGCGCTCCAGTTCCATGATGCCACCCGACAGTGTTGACTGGGTAACAAATGAACGGCGTGCTGCTTCGGTAAAATGTAAAGTTTCTGACAACGTAACTAAATATGATAGCTGTCTTAATGAGGGTAATGCAGCCATAGTGTCCTAGTGTG
This sequence comes from Acinetobacter sp. GD03645, assembly GCF_029845285.1. Taxonomy (NCBI): domain Bacteria; kingdom Pseudomonadati; phylum Pseudomonadota; class Gammaproteobacteria; order Moraxellales; family Moraxellaceae; genus Acinetobacter; species Acinetobacter sp. GD03645. The sequence continues at coordinate 199,709 of NZ_JAOCLL010000003.1, forward strand.
ATGATCTAAAATGATGAGCAAACAAACCGCTAAGTTGTGGAATGAAATGTGCTGGAATATCATGCCCCATTCCTTGAATTAATTCAAACTTAGCACCAGAAATCGCTTTTGCTACAGCTTTTCCGTGACTTGGGGGCAGCAAACGGTCTCTTGAACCATGAACCACCAAGGTCGGTTGGGTAATGTTCCTGTTTAATGGCAACAGGGAACCCGTACATAATATTGCTAAAAACTGTTGAAGTACACCCGCTGGGTAAAAACTACGACGATATAGCTTGCGAATGGTTTGAATTGCCTCAACCTGGTTCACATAACCTGGCGAACCAATGATGTGAAATACTTTCAGGCTGTGATTGACAATGGTTTCCTCGTCATGTGCTGGTGGTTTGCCCAGTAGGCTTAAAATCTGTTTTGGATAAGGTGGCGGCAGAAAGGGCTGGTTGTTACTAGTAAATAGTAAACCTACTTTTTCAACTTTTTCTGGATATTTTGCCGCAACAATCTGTGAAATCATGCCACCCATGGATGCACCAAGAATATAGGTTTTCTCTATACCCAACTGGTCAATCAGCATGGCAACATCATCTGCCATGTCATACAGGGTATAGGGTGCCCCCTCATTGCCAAGACCGACCATAAAGCGGCTCATCAGCTTCATGGTGTTGAGGCGTTGGCGTTCCTTGTTGCGGACCTTGGAAGATAGGCCGATATCACGGTTGTCAAAACGGATGACACGGAATCCCTGATTAATCAGTGATTTACAAAAGAAGTCAGGCCAGAACAGCATTTGTGCACCCAAACCCATGATCAGTAGAATGGTTGGGTGTTCAGGATTGCCGCCCATCTCTACATGCAATTCAATGCCATTGCCCAAAGTGACTTTGGTTTCCTGCATAAAAGGTGCATAAGGCGACATATTAAATTGTAGAGCACTGTTCATGGCATTCGTTCCGTGTTGAATTTTTTTTATAAATACAGGGTCAGAGTTTGTTGAACATTCATTTCACAACAAACTCTGGTATTTAAACCCTAAACCTGTGCAGGAATCAAGTCTGGAACGAGTTTGGTTAAGGTTAAACGCTGTTTACCTGCGGTTGCCCCCAACAGCACAAAACCTCTTAAGGTGCCTTGACCGTCCGCTGCTTTGGCAAGCATACCGTCATCAAACTCTTCAGTTTCCCAGTTCACCTCAACATCCAGTGGTGCAGGTAAAACAGTCAGCGGTGCGGCAGGTGTTTTTACCGCAACTGGCATTGCAGGATAATGGACATTGGTATTTTGTCCACTCAGTGTTTTTGCCAAGGCACGGGCCTGTTGCATGATTGGCATGACGAATGGCAGCAATGTTCCATTCACCTCAGCACAGTCACCCACCGCATAGATGTCAGGCTGGCTGGTTTCCAATAGGGTATTGGTAATGATGCCACGACTGGTCTGGATATTTGCTTCTTTTGCCAGTGCAATATTTGGCTGTAAACCAATTGCTGAAAGAACGATGTCAGCGACCAAGGTCTGACCATTGGCCAATGTGACCGCATAGTCTTCGCCATCATTGATCTTGGTCACTTTTTCAACAGTGGTTGAAAGGGCGAATTTAATGCCCGCCTGCTCTAAATTGGTTTTAAACGCTTCCGCAACATGGTTTGGTAACAAACGGCCCAGTGGCTGTGGGGCAAGGTCGATCACGGTGACATCGTAGTTACTGTGAAGTAAGTCATTGGCAAATTCACAGCCAATCAAGCCCGCACCCAAAATAACCACACGCTTGTCTTTACGTTTTGACAGGTTTTCACGGAATGTACGGTAATCAGTCAGTGAGTTCACCACATGAATATCATCGCTACCATCACCTGCAATCGCTAAACGGATTGGATTGGCACCCACAGCCAAAACGAGTTTTGAATAGGGTTGAGTAATGGTTTCACCATTTTTTTCCAATGTGATTTCATGGCTTTCAGCATTGATTTCCTTGACCCAGGTTGCTGCCTCAATACGCATGTTCAACTGGGTTGCCATTTTTGCGGCATCGCCCAAAGCAATTTGTTCAGGTGCCTTATTGCCCGCAAAGGCATTCGATAATGTTGGTTTTGCATAATTCACCGCATCATCCGCACAGATCATGACCAGTTCCTGTTCAGGACTAAGTTTACGAAATTCTCGCGCAACGGTGTAACCCGCCATACCTGATCCAATGATGATGATAGGATGCATTATATTCTCCAATATTTTTTTCACTTAAAACACATTACAGGAAAAAAAAGACCATGATCATGTCATGGTCTTTTCGATCTATTTAGATTTCAACCATTTCAAAATCAGCTTTTGAAACGCCGCAATCTGGGCAAGTCCAGTCATCTGGGATGTCTTCCCATTTGGTACCTGCCGCAATGCCGTCTTGTGGCCAGCCTTCAGCTTCGTCGTAAATCCATCCACAGACGATACATTGATATTTTTTCATGTGACTCTCCAAACTGATAGGTATGCTCAAGTTGCCTTTCAGTAAAACTATTCCATAATGTCGCTACGATCGCTGCAATGAACTAACTTGTGTTGATCGGGAGTTAGATTTTTACGCAGAACGACATTTAAGTAAAGTAAATGCAAGAGTTTAATGATTTATACAAAAAGTGGAATGGCAAATTCATCTGAAAGTCTTGTTATTTGAGCAATTACTCTAATTTTTGGAAAAATATAATGACTTGTGTAATAAAAAAAGACCGAATTATATAAAAATAGTAGTATAAAAAATAAACATTCAGAATAAAGATATGATCATTGGCACAATGAGAATGGAGAATAACGCATGGAAACCCTATCCTATAACATCAGAATTTACGCCTCTCCCGAGGAGGTTTGGAAAACACTCTGGACACCTGAAAGTTACCAGACCTGGACAAAATTCTTTTCCTGTGACTCAACCATGCAAACCGACTGGAAAGTAGGGGGTAAAACTTACTTTGGTGATGGCAAGGGCAATGGTATGGTCTCCACCATCGAAAGTCTGGATGAGCCTAAAGAGGTGGTGTTTAGGCATCTTGGCATGATTCAGGATGGAAAAGAGGATTTGGAAAGTGAGGAGGTGAAAGCTTGGGCAGGCGCATTGGAAAAATATATGCTCTTTGACTTTGATGGTGAAACCCAACTGCATGTAGAAGTTGATGTACAGCCTGAACATATCGAGTTTATGAATAAAGGCTTTGATCAGGGACTTGCGATGGTTAAACACTTGGCGGAAAAATAACGAGAAAGCCACGCAATAGATAGGGGGTAATTGAACGGCGATTTTATTTTAAATTGATAAATATTCATTTTTTTGAATTGTTCAGTTGAAATAATACGAAAACGTCTCATGATCTGCTATTCTATGCCACTTCATTTTTACTTAGCTCGAGGCAGAGATGACGCAACAAAACGCTCAATCGACTTCTGAACAGACACTTTCTGAAAACGATTTAATCGCACAGCGTCATGCCAAATTAAAACAAATTCAGGATACGGCAAAGGAAACAGGCAAAAGTCCTTGGCCAAATACATTTAAGCGCGAGCATTACACTGCTGACCTGCAAGAACAGTTTAAGGATCAGGACAAGGCACAGATTGAAGGTGCTGAAAAAGTCTATGTAAAGGTTGCGGGTCGTGTCATGCTGAACCGTGGATCATTCATTGTGATTCAGGACATGACGGGTCGTATCCAGCTTTATGTTGACCGTAAAGGTTTGCCAACTGAAACTTTGGAAACAATCAAAAGTCTGGACCTCGGTGATATTATCGCGGCTGAAGGCTATATAGGCCGTTCTGGTAAAGGTGATTTATATGTACACCTTGAACAGTTTGAATTGTTGACCAAGTCACTTCGTCCACTACCAGATAAATTTCACGGTTTAACCGATACCGAAGCGAAATATCGTAAACGTTATCTAGACCTGATCGTCAACGAAGAAACCCGTAAGACATTTGAAATCCGTGCCAAGGTTGTGGCGGGGATTCGTGCGTTCTTAAGCAATGAACGTTTCATGGAAGTTGAAACCCCAATGATGCATGTGATTCCTGGTGGTGCGTCAGCTCGCCCATTTGAAACGCATCATAATGCTTTGGATATGCCGTTGTTCCTACGTATCGCACCAGAGCTGTACTTAAAGCGTTTGGTGGTGGGTGGTTTCGAGCGTGTATTTGAAATTAACCGTAACTTCCGTAATGAGGGAGTTTCAACACGCCATAACCCTGAATTCACCATGATTGAGTTTTATCAGGCTTATGCTGACTATAAAGACCTGATGGCATTGACCGAAAATATGCTTGAAAAGCTTGCCCTTGATATTCTGGGTACGACTGATGTGCCATATCAAGGCGAAGTATTTAGCTTTAAAGGTCCATTCAAGAAAATCTCAATGTTTGATGCGATTCTTGAACATAATCCAGAATTTACCCCTGAAAATGTCAATGACCGTGAGTTCCTGGCGAAGTTCACTCAGGAAGTGCTTAAAGAGCAAGTGAAACCTGGCTTTGGTTTAGGTAAATTACAGACCATCGTGTTTGAAGAGACTGTGGAAACCAAACTACGTCAGCCAACATTCATTACTGAATATCCAGCGGAAACGTCACCGCTTGCACGCCGTAATGATGATAATCCACACATTACTGACCGTTTTGAGTTCTTTATTGGTGGTCGTGAGCTGGCAAATGGTTTCTCAGAGCTAAATGACCCGATTGATCAGGCTGAACGTTTTCAGGCGCAGGTGGCTGAAAAAGACGCGGGTGATGATGAAGCCATGCATTATGATGCCGAGTTTGTGGAAGCACTTGAATATGGTCTGCCTCCTACTGCAGGTGAGGGAATTGGTATTGACCGTTTGGTTATGCTTTTTGCTGATGCGCCGAGTATCCGTGACGTGATTTTATTCCCACATATGCGTCGTAAAGATTAATTCTTTAATCTTATAAATACTTGAAAAGGCCGCTTTTAAAAGTGGCCTTTTTGTTTGGATGTTAAAAAAATGTAATTGTTTCGTTTAATGATTGAAAAGTGCAGATAAAAAAACGATGATGTCCTGCATAAATATATCTGAGAATATTTCTGGCATGTTTTTGAAAAAATCACTGTCTATGGCGGTATTTGCCTGCTTTTCTTCTATCACCCTTGCTCAGGGTTTAGTGCTGAATGATGAAAATTTACGTACCGATTTAAACTGGTTAAACCAGCAGGGTGTCATCCAGATCAGTACCTCGACCTGGCCATTAAGTGGTGATGAAATTCAACGTGCCTTGGCGCAGGCGAAAGTCAGTAATAACACCCAGCAAAAAGTGGTTAATTCAGTCATTAATTCGCTAAAGGCAGATAATGCGCCAGCCAAGGTTGGTTTACATGTTGGTACTGATTTAAAAGCCATTCCCCAAACATTTGCTGATAATCAAAAATCACAATATCAGGTTGCGGCTGAGTTTAATGCTGGCAGTGAGAACTGGGATGCAAAGCTTCGTATCAATGGCGAAAAAGATCCCTTGATTGATAATGGACATGATGCCAATGTCGAGGGTTCCTATTTTGCGGGCAAACTCTGGAATCAATGGTTCATTGCTGGGCAAATCCCAACTTACTGGGGGCCAGGACATGATGGAAGCCTGATTCGTGGTGATGCCAGCCGTCCTGTTTACGGGGTAACCGCTCAGCGTGCGGTACAGAATGCCTTTGAAACGAAGTGGCTATCATGGATTGGTCCTTGGCAATATCAGGCTTTTGCAGGGCAGTTGGACGATTACAAAGCCATTCCAGATGCGAAATTGCTTAGTCTACGCTTGACTGCACAACCTTTGCCTTATCTGGAGCTTGGCGCTTCACGTATATTGCAATGGGGTGGCGAGGGACGCTCAGAAAGTCTGGATTCTTTATGGAACGCAATTAAAGGAAACGACAATTTTGATTCCGCGAACGATGATAAGTCAAATCAGATTGCAGGCCTGGATTTCCGTTTAAATGCCCAGCCATTATTGCAAATACCTGTGGGTATTTATGGACAATATGTTGGTGAAGATGAGGCAGGCTTGCTTCCAGCCAAAAAAATGTATCTAGCAGGTGCAGATTTCTCTTCAATCTATAAGAATATGCCATATCAGCTTTATGCAGAATGGGCAGATACACGTACCAATGGTCAAGTGGATGGCGTGTCATATAACCATTATGTCTATACGGATGGCTATTATCAGCATGGATTCCCATTAGGGCATGCAATCGGCGGTGATGGGCAGATGTATTCTGTTGGTGGTGACATTCGCTTTGATGTGATGAACCGCCTAAGTGGGCGTGCCTTATATGCCAAAGTAAACCAGTCCAATTTAGCTATTAATGCGGCATTTCCAAAAGAGGATACCATTAAGGGGCTGGACCTCACCTGGACACACTATATAAAACCTACACTTCCACTGAAAGTGAATGGCTGGCTTAGCGACTCTGATTTAAATGGCCGTGATGGTGGTATTTCAGTGGGAGTTGAAATTCCATTGGAACGCAATATGTTCGGTTTCTAAATTAACCCGCCCAATAAGAAGCCTGCACAGGCTTCTTTTTGTTATATAAATTCATGTGAAATGGATTGTATCTATATTCCTGAATATAATTTTCATATCATAATTTTGCATATTGATATGAAAAAACAAGCTAAAGAACTCGATCTAAATTATTATAATGGATAACCTTTGCTAGCAGGATCATTTATCCGCTAGGCAGAATATTGATATCACGAAAAATTGGAGTTGTTATGGCACTCGTTCCTCCACACGGTCTTCCAAGTGGTGGTTTAATACCACTTATAGATTTTATGGGTAACATGGATAAGGAGGGATGTGTTCATGACTGATAATAGACTTACTCACCTTAAGCAGCTTGAGGCTGAAAGTATTCACATTATTCGTGAAGTGGCTGCTGAATTTGAAAATCCAGTCATGCTGTATTCGATTGGTAAAGACTCGGCAGTAATGCTGCACTTGGCATTAAAGGCATTCTATCCAGCCAAACTTCCATTCCCACTACTGCATGTAGATACGGGCTGGAAATTTAAGGACATGATTGCATTTCGTGACAACATGGCAAAAACACATGGTTTTGATCTGATCGTGCATCAAAATGCGGAAGGACGCGATGCAGGGATTAACCCATTTGATCATGGTAGTTCGAAATATACCGACATCATGAAAACCCAAGGTTTAAAACAAGCCTTAGATAAATATCAGTTTGATGCTGCTTTTGGTGGCGCACGTCGTGATGAAGAAAAATCACGTGCCAAAGAGCGTGTCTATTCATTCCGTGACACCAAGCACCGCTGGGACCCGAAAAACCAGCGTCCAGAACTTTGGAACCTTTACAACGGTAAAGTGAACAAAGGCGAAAGTATTCGTGTATTCCCATTGTCCAACTGGACTGAGTTGGATATCTGGCAATATATCTATCTGGAAAATATTCAAATCGTTCCTCTTTATTTCTCTGCGGTTCGTCCAGTGGTTGAGCGCAGTGGCACGTTGATCATGGTGGATGATGAGCGTATGCGTTTAAAAGAGGGCGAAGTTCCACAAATGAAATCGGTACGTTTCCGTACATTAGGCTGCTATCCATTAACGGGTGCGGTTGAATCTGAAGCGGATACCTTGCCAGAAATTATCCAGGAAATGCTTTTAGCCACCAGTTCAGAGCGTCAGGGTCGTATGATTGACCATGATGAGGCTGGCTCGATGGAAAAGAAAAAGCAGGAAGGCTATTTCTAAGTTACTTGGCAAATTCGATTTCAAAATATTGTGGAGTTTGAGCGATGTCTCACCAATCAGATTTGATTAGCCAGGATATCTTGGCATATTTAAAACAGCATGAACAAAAAGACCTATTACGTTTCCTGACCTGCGGTAATGTCGATGATGGTAAAAGTACCTTAATTGGTCGTTTGCTTTACGATTCAAAATTGATTTATGAAGATCAATTGCAGGCAGTGACCCGTGACAGTAAGAAAGTGGGTACCACAGGCGATGCACCTGACCTTGCCTTGCTTGTTGATGGCTTACAGGCAGAGCGTGAGCAAGGTATTACCATTGATGTGGCCTATCGTTATTTCTCCACTGAAAAGCGTAAGTTCATCATTGCCGATACGCCAGGACATGAGCAATATACCCGTAACATGGCAACAGGTGCCTCAACGGCTGATCTTGCCATCATTTTGATTGATGCGCGTTATGGCGTACAAACCCAAACACGTCGTCATACTTTCATTGCAAGCTTGCTCGGTATTCGAAATATCGTGGTCGCGATCAACAAAATGGACTTGGTTGAGTTTTCTGAAGCACGTTTCAACGAAATTCAGGTTGAATATGATGCCTTTGTCAGCCAATTGGGCAACCGTCGTCCAGAGAATATCCTGTTTGTGCCAATCTCGGCATTGAATGGCGATAATGTGGTAAATCCATCAGCAAGCACGCCGTGGTACAAGGGTCAAACCTTGATGAACATCCTTGAGTCAGTGGAAATTAAACGCGATTCAAATAAAAAAGAATTCCGTTTCCCTGTTCAGTATGTAAACCGTCCAAACCTTGATTTCCGTGGCTTCGCAGGAACGATTGCGCTGGGCGAAATCAATGTAGGTGATGAGATCGTTGCATTGCCATCAGGTAAAAAATCAACGGTCAAAGAGATTGTGACTTTTGATGGCAATATTGAGCAAGCCATCGCTGGTCAGGCGGTGACTTTAACGCTGAATGATGAAATTGATATTTCCCGTGGTAACGTTTTAGTCCGTGCTGGCGAGCAACCCTTGATTTCGCGTTCTGTACGCGCATCAGTGGTGTGGATGACTGAGCATCCTTTGGTCAAAGGCAAACTGTACAATGTGAAGATTGGTACACAGACTGTTCCTGCCAAAGTGACTGAAATTAATTTCCGTGTGAATGTTAATACACTTGAGCATACTCAGGTTGAAGAGCTTGAGCTGAATGCGATTGCTGATGTGGTGATTGAATTTGATGCACCAGTGGTGTTTGACCAATATCAGGACAGTCGTTATACAGGTTCATTTATCTTTATTGACCGTTTAAGCAACGTCACTGTTGGCGCTGGTATGGTTGAAGCGGCAGTTGAATGGACAGCGCATAGCAATCCTGTGACTGCGGAAGATCGTGCGGCACGTTTGGGTCAAAAACCTGCGGTGATTGGTGTTTCAGCGCAATTAATTGAACAGGCTCAGGCTTTGGAAAGTTTGTTGATTCAACAGGGTGTGGTGGCAATTGCCAAAGCAAATTTGACTGCTGAGCAAATTAGTTTGTTACGCGAAACGGGTGTGGTGGTGATCACGACAACTGTAGAGGGTACAGATACCGATGTGACAGCGGATAGTGTTGAAGAGGCTGCTGAAAAAGTAGTGGAATTGGTTCGTCTTTAATGGACTGAATTGATTTAAAAATTAAACCCGCTTTATGGCGGGTTTTTTTATGGATTGAAAATGGAAGCTTTAGAATGCGTAAGCTGATAATTTCAAGATATGTTGATAAATGTCTTTTGGATAATCCCGAATTAAATCTAAAAATACCTCTTTCTTCCCTTGATATAAGGCACGGGTTGCTTCCTCATAATTTGGCATATTGCCCAACATAGCTGACATAAAACGATCTGTAGCCTGTTTTGCCAGCATCTTGTTGCTTTCTGAGTTTGGATCATTCAGTTCATTGTCGATCAGCTTACGGATCACAGCCGATGCGCTTGAGCTTTGCTGATCAAGCCAATCCCAATGCTTCTGTTGCAAGGTAATTTCGCGTGAGATCACGCCCAGTTTAGGACGTCCAACTTTCTTGACCATTTCAGGTTCAGCATAACGTTGTTGAACGTCCTGCTTCGAACCCGAAACATCAAGGTCAATTTGTTTCCCTGTTTGATCATTAAAAATCAACACAGTGGAGTTGGACTGGTTTGCATATTGTTGGATGGCTATTGCAATGTCTACCAAGAGGCCGTTTGCTAAATATTGCTCATCCAGAAAAGCGGTATAGGTCATTTGAGTGTTCATTTTTTGCATAATTTTATACGGGTAAAATAATATTATCAGGGTAAAACTATTTTTGCAAATCTTCTGCTTTCGATGGGCTTTTATGCGACAATACTTGTTTAAGTTTGTACATAAGGACTCCCATGATCGAGCAATCTCCTGAATCTTTAAGCGATATCGAAATTTTAGACATTTTACAGTCGATGAAAAAAGATGAGCTTGATGTAGAAGCAAAAGAGATGATCCGTAATGGGGGAAAAGCTGGACGTCAGGAAGCACATAAACAGGCTTTGGTCGCATTAAACAGCAGTTTTGAAGAAAAGTTTGTGGAAGCGGTGACACTGGCATTGGGCTTGAACTCAGGTCAGGCGAAAAAAATCCGTTATAAAAAAGACCGTATTCGTATTTTAAAGGCGCGTGGGATTGATTATCTGGCGATTGATGGTGCAGAAACGGCTCAGGTTCTGGCTCAGGTCGCACAGGCAATTGGTCGTGAAGACGCGATTGTCACGCATGATTTACACAATATTTTTCCATTCTGGAAAGAGGGCTGGCCGATGGTTCAGTTTGACAATGTCTACAAGATTCTGGCGGAAGATATTGTCATTCATTATCAGGCAATGCTCGATGAATTAATTTCACTGTATGGTGGAAATTAAAATACAGTAAAGCACTGTTTTGATGATTGAATGGATTAATAGAAAATCACAAGGATTGTTAATTTTATGAGTTTACCACCTATTATTCCACAAGAGGCTTTACAGGCACTTCGTGAGGGTAAATTGATTGATGCGATTAAGATTACTCGCGAAAGAACAGGCTTGGGGCTAAAAGAGTCCAAAGATTTAATTGATCAGTATCTAAAAGATCATCCACATGAGCAGGCACAGATTCAGCAACAGCTTGCTCAGCATAGCCGTGGTGGTATCAAATTCTTTGTACTGCTCTTTGTTATTATTGCTTTGCTATTTTGGTTTGTTGCAAAGTAAAAAAAGCCCATTTAGATGGGCTTTCTGTTTTTTAGGATTAATTTTCCTGTGTGGGAGACTCTGTCTCTAGATTCGGCATAATTTGAGTCACAAGCAGTTGGTCAATTTTATAATGATCAATATCGACCACTTCAAACTTAAAACCCGCATATTCTACAGCATCGGCTGGACGCGGAATCTTCCGCAAGCGATACATGATAAAACCCGCAATGGTTTCGTAGTTTTCATTTTCTGGAAACTCTTCAATGGCCAGCGCATGTTTCACATCTTCTATTGGCGTGCTGCCATCAATAAACCATGAATGGTTGTCCCGTTTGATGATCTGCTGTTCCTCTTCCATTGGTGTCACCCAGTCACCCATCACGGTAATCATGATGTCACTGAGGGTAATTACACCCACCACCAACGCATATTCATTGATGACGACTGCAAATTTTTCTTTGGTTGAACGAAAACGGTCCAGCAGTTCAGATAGGGTGAGGGTGTCAGGAATAATCAGGACAGTACGGATGGTTGATTCATTCAGTTGAAGCAATGACTGGTTGTTTAGAATCCGAACCAGAATATCTTTGGCATCCACATAGCCAATCACCTGATCAATATGTTCATTACAGACAAGGAATTTTGAATAAGGGTATTCTGCCAGTTTTTGCCGAATACTATTTTCATTTTCTTTCAAGGTAAAATACACCACATTTTCACGTGTGGTCATACTGGATGGAACCGTACGTTCCTCAAGCTCAAATACATTCTCAATAAAATGGTGTTCCTGTTTTTGTAGAACGCCTGCTTGTGCACCTGCATCCATAACTGCTGAAATATCATCAAAGGTGATATTGTCGTCACGTATGGTGTTTACCTTAAACAGGCGGAACAACAGGTTGGCAATTGCATTAATTCCCCAAGCCAGGGGTTTACAGATTTTGATGAAAATCTGAATTGGCTCAATCACACTAATCGAAATCTTTTCGGGTGCAATCATCGCCAGACGTTTTGGCATGAGGTCGGCAAACAGGATAAACAGCGAAGTGACCAAGGTAAAGGAGAGGGCGAAACCAATCGTTTCCAGCCAGGGTCCTGTATAGAACCGTGCAACAAACTCCACAAAATAGGGGCGAAACGCCCCTTCACCTAAAATACCGCCTAAAATGGCAATCGCATTTAAACCAATTTGTGAGGCGGCAAAGAAGTCGGCAGACTGTTCCTGCAAGTCCAGAACTTTCTGTGCACGGATTTCGCCTGATTCCGCTAAAATCTTCAGTTTAACCTTTCGCGCGCCTGCAAGGGCAATTTCAGTAAGTGATAGAAAACCCGCCGCAGAAATAAGCAGAATAATGACAATAATATTTTGGAAGAGACTCACACATCACCTGTGGTGCATATTATTATGAATATGTTGTAACACAAAAAAGTAGTGAGGTAATCAGAACATTACCTCAGTGTAACAATAGCGTTCGGCAAGCATACTCGTAGAAAGCCAAGTATTATTGTAAAACAATATGTTAATATTGTGAAAATTGCGAATTATTTAAAAGAAATTCACGATTTTCTTCTTCAATCATTTGCCGTGCCACAAACAGAATCAACTGTCTTAACCAGCGATGCGCTGGATGATGATGCAATAAAGGACACCAAGCCATCTTTAATTCAAATTCAGGAATATAAAATGGAGGATCCTTTATAATCAGTTTTGGATTCTGTGCCTGTAGACGTGCCATACGTGTTGGGAGTGTGGCAATCAAATCAACATTCTGTGCCAGAAGAGCAGGCATTTGATAATGACGGGTAAATACCGAAATTTTACGGCGTTGACCAATCCGTTCCAAAGCCTGATCAATCCAGCCTAAACCAGCCTGTTTGTCTGGGTTGACACCAAAGCCGACACCCATACCTGTCTTGGATACCCAGATATGCTGGGCGTCTAAATAACTTTTTAAATTAAGATGAGTTACGGCAGGGTGCTTGTCATTTAAAATACAACTAAAGCTGTCACGCCAAACTAATACCTGATGAAAGCTTTGGGGAATTTCATTAAAACGGTTAATTGCCAGATCAACCTTGCCCTGTTCCATATCACGATAGGATACGTCACTTGGGGTCAGGAAGTCCAAAACAACATTTGGCGCTTCAGAACGCAAGGCTTTTACAAGGCGGGGAACCAAAGTGGCTTCAGCATAATCGGAGGTCATGATGCGGAATACACGATTGCTGGTATAGGGTCTGAACTCGGTACGAGGTTCCAGAATCATGGAAAGGTCTGACAGTGCGTCACGAATACGGGGTTGCAGTTCCAGTGCCCGTTCAGTCGGTGTCATCCCTTCGGAAGATCGGATCAGGAGAGGGTCATTAAATAAGTTACGCAAACGGCGTAAAATATTACTCATTGCAGGTTGGGTAACACCTAATTGTTCCGCTGCGCGTGTGACATTTTTTTCACGAAGAAGTACATCAAGATAAATTAATAAATTGAGATCAACCCGCTCCAGATTCATAAAAAAAATACCGAAAATAAAATCCTTAAATTATGTTGAATTATGCCATATTTAAAGCTGTTTGTGTAACTTAATCCTGCAAAAAGCCTTGGCTGTCAGTCCAATCACGGAATCATTTCCCCATGAGAAAATTTCACTTTTATAAAGGGATAAAATTTATCTATAGACTGGGCTACAAATGGCAAAAAATGTCAGTTTTGGAGAGTATGGCAAGTCCTAAAATTGTATTCAAATAAGTCAAATGTAAGAAATAAGAGAATTTCATAAAAAATTTTAATCATTAAAAATTTATGAATAACAATGGCTTGATCTGGTTTTTAATCCAAATAAAATGACCTTTATTCCTATATTTCATAAGAAAATACCGAAAATTACCCAATAATATTGGATAAATTGATTGCCACAGACTAAGCTGTGCAAAATATTGAAGAAGTGCTTGAAATCTCGCCTATAAAAAAGCATGATTTTCAGCGTCCATTCGATGCCAATCCCTCTAAAGGAATATATCATGTCTACATATTTAACAGCGATTGATGCAATCCGCGAATTAAAAGCAAAATTCGGCGACACTTGGCGCGATATTAGCCCAGAAGATGCTGCACGTATGCAAATGCAAAACCAATTCAAAACTGGTTTAGATATCGCTAAATACACAGCTGCTATCATGCGTAAAGATATGGCTGAATACGACGCTGACTCTAGCAAATACACTCAATCATTAGGTTGCTGGCACGGTTTTATCGCGCAACAAAAAATGATTGCGAACAAAAAATACTTCGGTACAACTTCTAAGCGTTACATCTACCTTTCTGGTTGGATGGTTGCTGCTCTTCGTTCAGAATTTGGTCCACTTCCTGACCAATCTATGCACGAAAAAACTTCAGTACCTGCTTTGATCGAAGAAATCTACACTTTCTTACGTCAAGCTGATGCGAAAGAATTAAACGATTTGTTCCGTGCATTGAAAAAAGCGCAAGAAGCTGGTGACACTGCTAAAGCTGCTGAAATCACTGCTCAAATCGACGGTTTCCAAACTCACGTTGTGCCAATTATTGCTGACATCGACGCTGGTTTCGGTAACGAAGAAGCAACTTATTTACTTGCTCGTAAAATGATCGAAGCTGGTGCTTGTGCGCTTCAAATTGAAAACCAGGTTTCTGATGCGAAACAATGTGGTCACCAAGCTGGTAAAGTAACTGTTCCACATGAAGACTTCATCGCTAAAATCCATGCATTGCGTTATGCATTCTTGGAAATGGGTCTTGATGACGGTATCATCGTTGCGCGTACTGACTCTGAAGGCGCTGACTTGACTCAAAAAATCCCAGTGGTTAAAGAGCCAGGCGACATCGCTTCTCAATACATCAGCTATTTAGACACAACTGAAATTGATATCTCTGAAGCTCAGGAAGATGAAATCCTGATCAAACGTAACGGTAAATTACACCGTCCTAAGCGTTTAGCTTCTGGTTTATATCAATTCCGTGAAGGCACTCAAATTGACCGCGTAGTACTTGACTGTGTGTCTAGCCTTCAAAACGGTGCTGATCTTCTTTGGATCGAAACTGCGACTCCAAACGTAGAAGAAATCGCGCACATGGTTAACCGTGTTAAAGAAACGATTCCAAATGCTAAGCTTGTTTATAACAACAGCCCATCATTCAACTGGACGTTAAACTTCCGTCAACAAGCTTACGACCGTTGGGTTGCTGAAGGTAAAGACGTTTCTGCTTACGACCGTGCTAAATTAATGAGCGCTGAGTACGATGCGACTGAATTAGCTGCTGATGCTGATGACAAGATCCGTACATTCCAGGCAGATGCTTCTCGTGAAGCTGGTGTGTTCCATCACTTGATCACACTTCCGACTTACCACACTGCTGCTCTTTCTACACATGAGCTTGCACAAGGTTACTTCGGTAGTGAAGGTATGTTGGCTTATGTTGCTGGCGTACAACGTAAAGAAATCCGTGGTGGTATCGCTTGTGTTAAACACCAAGCAATGGCGGGTTCTGACATCGGTGATGATCACAAAGAAATCTTCTCTGGTGACAACGCTCTTAAAGCGCACGATGATGCTAAAAACACAATGAACCAATTCGCTGCTCACTAAGCTTTGAATTGATTTAAAAAAACCCTGCGTAAGCAGGGTTTTTTATTGGTGAGATAATTGTTTTTAGAAGCTCACTGGATATTATTCAGCCTCTTTTTTTAGTTGATATTTGTCTGCCAAGGAGCCTGTAATTTCATTGCCCTCAAGGTCCAGAGCTTTAAGATAACCCTCGGCAACAAAATATTTACGGCTATCACCCGCCTTGTCTAACTCAATAACAGAGCCATTGTTGCTGTCAAACTGGAAGCTACCTTTCGTTTCAAATGCTTTTCCATCACCTTTGCCAAGATAGGTTTCTTTAAGCTCATAAGTTTTATCCTGATTTAGCTCAAGCTTGGTTTCAATGCCTTCACAGTCAGCACAAGGAAGCACACCTTTATATGTGCCATCCCAGTCCAGTGAGTTTTCTGCTGTATGTTCACTATCCATTACAGGTTTAGTAGTGGCTTCTGTTGTTGCAGGAGGGGTATGTTCTTCAGTTTTTGGTTTTTCTGCCTTGTTACACGCCACTAGAAAAATAGATGCAAGAGAAATGGCAATAATAGATTTCTTCATACCTGATACAACCTTATGAAAATGTTGTTATCCAAGTTATGAAATTTTATAAAGAAAGTGTAGTAGGGGAATGTAAGTGTTATTTAACCTTTGGTAAAGCAAGCAAGGATTAACCTTGTCTTGCCTTAAAGCGAGGATTTGATTTGCAGATCACGTACAGCTTGCCACGACGTTTAACAATTTGGCAATCGCTACTACGTTGTTTCGCACTTTTGAGGGATGAACAAACTTTCATTTTAAAACCTATTTATTTAATGTAATGTTATAATATTGCATTTAAGTGGCCTTGTAAAGAAAGCATAAGAATATAGTTGAAGTGTGATGGCAGAAGAAAACCTTTTAGATGTATTAAAATACTCATCGTAAATTGTAGTCTATAAAGTTAAATATCTGATTCAATTATTATTTTTTAGGTGGCATATTTTGAGGGAATATTGACACCCTAAATCTTGCAAATTATCCTTTTTCGTTCCATCACCATATTAAACAGTCATTGCAAAGATTTTAAATCATTCCCAATAATGCTTTAATACTGTTTGATCACTTATTCCTACAGAATATTGACACTTCAAACCTTGCGCACTATCCTTTCCCTGCTGGCCTACATTGCCAGGCGGTTTTGACAGACCGCTTACAAAGGAGCATTTAAAGAACACGTTTCTTTAAGTGTTTATACCCTCGCGCCCCCTCTGCGGTGGAACGGGAGGGGGACACCTTCGGGTGTGCTGGTTCCTTTGTACCAGTCTGTCAACCCTCTTTCGTTTCGCCACCATTATTTGACAGTAATGTGGTGAAACTTCTTTATGCACAAAGGAGTTCGTTATGCCTACTATTTCTGTTTTTTCATCGGCAATCATTGCCAAAGCCTGTATTCCCATACATTCCAACAAGCCCTTAATGCTGTTTGATCGTCTATAGGTTCTGCGAACTTTAGATCAGACCGACTAAAAAATCATATCGACAATAAAGCATGTGAGATGGCTAAGGCACAGTCTTGTCTATTTTTTACGTTCCTGAAAAGACATTAGTGTTCTGATCTCATGCATATACAACAAAAAAACTTATGTTCAGTGGTGTGTTTATGCCAAATTTACAAATTTCCTCGCGAGCCTTGTCCGTGCTTGATTACTCAAGAAATCTTTTTAACTTATATGGATTTCAGCAGGTAGGTGTGGATCGGATTATTCGTGAAACAAATGTAGCGAAAGCAACATTTTATCGTTATTTTCAGTCTAAAGAAAAACTTATAGAGCTGTGCCTTGTTTTTCAAAAAGATACGCTAAAAGAAAAGGGGCTGTAGTAGATTAGCTTTGTGATAATCTACTTCTATGAAGATAACTAGATGTAAATTAAATAGAAAAATTCAAATAAAGCTATTAGAGTTTTTCATTGCTGAAGTTACCGCTAGAACTGCCGCTGATTTATTGGGAATTCAACCTAATTCTGCCGCATTGTTCTATAGAAAAATTCGTCAAATCATTATGTATCACCTTGACCAAGATGCCATTGAAGTATTTCAAGGACAAATTGAATTAGATGAAAGCTATTTCGGTGGAGCACGTAAAGGAAAACGTGGTCGAGGTGCTGCTGGCAAAGTGATTGTCTTTGGTTTGCTCAAACGTAATAGTAAAGTTTATACGATCATAGTTCCCGATACTAAATCAAGTACCTTAATGCCTGTAATTTCGAATAAAATTACTCCAGATAGCATTGTTTATACAGACCACTGGCATAGTTATAACGCTTTAGATGTTGCAGGATTTAGCCATCATCGTATCAATCATTCAAGTCATTTTGCCGATGGCCAGAATCATATTAATGGGATTGAAAACTTTTGGAATCAGGCAAAAAGAGTACTACGAAAATACAATGGTATTGACCGAAATGCCTTTCCGTTGTTTATTAAGGAATGTGAGTTTAGATTCAATTATGGCAGCCCCAAACAACAGCTTAAAACGCTATTAAAATGGACTGAAATTTAACTTTATCTACTACAGCCCCAAAGAAAAAATCAGGAGAATCAGGGCATGTTGCCGTCATTCAAATGTGGTTGATAAGTTGAGGAAAATTTATCTGCTCCATGTCGATTTAAATGGTCCGTATCATTTATTGTTTAAGGCTATTTTTGAGCTTGAAAAATTATATCCCAAGGCCTATCGAATTGCTGTTGAATACAGAAAATGGCTAATCAGGCAAATTCGGTCTTTACTTTTAAGAATGAAAAGCACCGCGACAATAGAGGATGCCGCAATATTTTTATTTATTGTTGATGGTTCTGTTATTGATCTTTTAAGAATGAATTGGGGGGAGAGTCAAGATAACCTGCTGGATTATTTCCTGCTGATGATTTGATTCTGGGAAATAAAAAGAATGTACTAAGCTTAGTTCGGCAATAATATTTGTCTAACTGTTTGAAAAATATCTTGGCGGAGTCTTGCCGAGTCCTCATCCAATTTCAGGATCAGCCTGCGGCTCGCCTTACTTTGGTTTTGCCCAAAGTAAGCAAAAGCATTGTCATCCGCAAAACTCGTTGACTACCGTCAGCCAGTTTAATAAATCGCAGAAACAGCACTTTATTAATGAAGTCCTGTCTCGAACAATTGCGGATGACGTTCCCGAGTATCATATTTCTTGTCGAACTCAGCTAAATTACATAAAACGTGATAAATCTTCTTCAGGACGTGCTGTTAACACTTCAATTCCTGTTTTGGTGACGAGAATCGTATGTTCGTATTGAGCAGACAACTTATGGTCTTTAGTTACCACCGTCCATTTATCACCTAACAGCTTGGTTTGCCAAACACCAGCGTTGACCATTGGCTCAATGGTAAAGGTCATTCCAGCTTCCAGAATCATGCCTGTGCCTTTCTGGCCATAATGCAGAACCTGTGGCTCATCATGGAACACCTTGCCAATACCATGACCGCAGTATTCACGCACCACACTGAAACGTTGCGATTCCACATACTGCTGGATGGCATATCCAACATCACCCAGATAGGAACCATCCTTAACCGTTGCCATACCACGGTACATGGCTTCCTGAGCCACCTGACACAAACGGTTTGCAAGAATGGAGGTTTCACCACCCACGATGTACATCATGTTGGTGTCGCCGTGATAACCATCTTTAATCACCGTGACATCAATATTCAGGATATCGCCATTTTTTAGGATTTTATTTTCAGAGGGGATACCGTGACAAACCACATGGTTGACAGAAGTACAGATAGAATGCTGGAAAGCAGGGCGGCCTGGCGCGGCACCATAGCCCACACAGGCAGGAATGGCCTGCTGTACATTTTCAATATGATTGCGGCAGATGGTGTCGAGTTCTAAAGTGCTTACACCCGCTTTAATGTGCGGCTTAATCATGTCTAGAACTTCAGCCGCCAATTTGCCTGCAACACGCATCTTTTCAATTTCTTCAGGTGTTTTGATTAATCGACGAGGGGCTGTATAAGTTGTATTCATGATCTCTAAAAACTTTTGGTAATTTGCAAGCGTATATGGTATAAATAGCCGCCTATTTTATCAAATGCTTTTCGTGAATATATTTACGAAAGTAGCCGATAACAATAGTCGTAAAAAAATCCGCACATATATCGTCACATTACTCTGGGTGCCTAGCAATAGGTGGAGAATGCGGATATATGGAGGCCTAACCCAAACTTTAAGGTAAAGAAAATGGCAGATTACAACGTAAGCATGCGCGACCTTCTTCAAGCAGGCGCACACTTTGGTCACCAAACTCGTTTCTGGAACCCAAAAATGCGTCAATACATTTTTGGCGCGCGTAACAAAATTCACATCATCAACCTTGAGCACACTGTTCCTGCGTTAAATGATGCCTTGAACTTTGTAAACAACCTTGCGAGCAAAAAGAACAAAGTATTATTCGTTGGTACAAAACGAGCTGCTTCTAACATCATCCGTGAACAAGCTCAACGCGCTGGTCAACCATATGTGGATCACCGTTGGTTAGGTGGTATGTTGACGAACTGGAAAACACTTCGCCAATCTATCAACCGTTTAAAAGATCTTCAAACTCAATCTCAAGACGGTACTTTTGCCAAGCTTACTAAACGTGAAGCTTTAGAGCGTACTCGTGAGATGGACAAGCTTGAACGTGCTTTAGGCGGCGTTAAGAACATGGGTGGTTTACCTGACGCATTATTTGTAATCGACGTTGATCACGAAGCGATTGCAATCAAAGAAGCGAAAAACCTAGGTATTCCTGTAATCGGTATCGTTGATACAAACTCTAACCCAGACAACGTAGACTACGTTATTCCTGGTAACGACGATGCGATCCGTGCAGTAACTTTATATGCTTCTGCTATGGCTGATGCGATTCTTGCTGGTAAAGAATATGCTCAATCACAAGCAAATGCACAAGCGAAAGGCGACGACGCTGCTAAAGACGCTTCTGAGGCTTAATGCGTTTTGACGCAAGCTTGTCATTTTTGCGACATGTAATGGTGGCAGATTAAAGCGTCGAGATTGCAAACGGCCCAGAGATTCTTTGGGCCGTTTTTGTTGAACAGATTTATTTTCTACCGATTTTAGGAGAACAACATGACTGCAGTTACTGCGAGCATGGTAAAAGAATTACGTGACCGTACTGGTCTTGCAATGATGGAATGCAAAAAAGCATTAACAGAAGCAGGCGGTGACATCGAACTTGCAATTGATAACCTTCGTAAATCAGGTCAGGCAAAAGCTGCTAAAAAAGCAGGTAACATTGCTGCTGATGGTGCAATCACAATCATTCAAGACGGTAACAAAGCAATTCTTGTTGAAGTTAACTGTCAGACTGACTTCGTTGCAAAAGACGAAAACTTCAAAAACTTCTCTGATAAGGTTGCTGCTGCTGCGCTTGCTGCAAATGAAACTGATGCTGCAAAAATTGCTGAACTTAAGCTTGAAGACGGTGCGACTGTAGAAGAAGCTCGTGTTGCGCTTGTTCAAAAAATCGGTGAAAACATCCAGGTTCGTCGTGCTCAAATCGTTGAAGGCGAAAACTTGGCTGTTTACAAGCACGGTTTAAAAATCGGTGTGGTTGTATCTTACACAGGTGATGCTGACACTGGTAAAGGTATTGCAATGCACGTTGCTGCGTTCAACCCAGTTGCTGTAAATGCGGAAGCTGTTCCAGCTGACTTGATCGCGAAAGAGAAAGAAATTGCTGAAGCGAAAGCGTTGGAATCTGGTAAGCCAGCGAACATCGTTGAGAAAATGGTAAGTGGTTCAGTTGACAAATACTTGAACGAAGTTGCACTTGACCGTCAAATGTATGTAATCGACAACGACAAGAAAGTTGCTGATGTATTGAAAGCAACTGGTACTAATGTAGCTCAATTCGTTCGTTTCGAAGTGGGTGAAGGTATTGAGAAGAAAGCTGAAATGAGCTTTGCAGAAGAAGTTGCTGCTGCTCAGGCTGAAGCTGCGAAGTAATTCGTATCTTTTCAAAAAACCCAGCCTTGTGGCTGGGTTTTTTTATTGGTTCCGTTTTTACATACCCAAACTATGGCTCATCGTGTTGCTGTTTGAACTGTGCCAATGCCTCAATTCGGTATTGGATCAGCATTTCACCAATTTCAGGCCCTGTAATGTGTTCAGGTAAATCCTGTGCCCGAATATTCCGTACAATTTGCATTGCATCCAGAATATATTGGGACTGTGGGTAAGGGCGGTCTTCCAGACCCAGGCGGCCTTTTGCGTCACATTCACATGCCTGTACAAATGCCTCAACCTTTTCTGGTTTCCGTAGAACGTCCAAACGTTGTAGTAAACGCCATAAAGTACCTGGTTTTAAACTCTTGGCCTGATGGCACTTTAAATGCTCTTTACAGACGGTCAGGGCCAGACTCTTGAGTTGAGAGGGAACCTTTAAGCGGTCACACACCTCTGTTACGGGCTGCAAACCACGTTCCTCATGCATGATGTGGCGTGGCAGCTCTTCAGCAGGGGTCAATGCCTTGCCCAAATCATGGACCAGAACAGCGAAGCGTACATCCAGTGCATAATTAGACTGACACGCCTGTTTTAGGGCCATGAGGGTGTGAACCCCACAATCCACTTCTGGATGGTATTCAGGGCGCTGTGGTACACCAAATAAGGCATCAATTTCTGGGAACAGAACTTTTAACGCCCCACAATCCTGTAGTGTCTGGAAATAGATATATGCATGATCCTCCATTAAGGCCCGTGATGTTTCTTTCCAGACACGTTCAGGAGTCAATGCATCAAGCTCACCTGATTTCGCAATTTCACTCATGAGTTGCAGCGTTTCATCTGCGATTTTAAAACCGTAGTTTGCATAACGTGCGGCAAATCGGGCAACCCGAAGCACACGCAAAGGATCTTCGGTAAAAGCGTTTGAAACATGGCGAAGGATTTTTTGGTTTAAGTCCTTTTGTCCGCCATAAGGGTCGTAGACTGTACCATCCTCATCCATTGCCATGGCATTGATGGTTAAATCACGGCGAATCAGGTCTTCTTCTAACTTGACGGTTGTATCGGTAAAAAACTGGAAACCATGATAACCCACACCAGACTTGCGCTCTGTGCGGGCAAGTGCATATTCTTCTTTTGTTTTTGGATGTAGGAATACAGGAAAATCTTTACCAACAGGTTGATAACCTTCGGCGAGGAGTTGTTCTGGTGTTGCTCCGACCACCACATAATCTTTTTCGTGATAGGGATGCCCGAGTAAGTGATCTCGAACTGCACCGCCTACTAAATAAACTTGCATGAAAAAACCTCTATTCTTCACACAATCATGCAACAGAATAGAGGTTTTCTCAAGCGTTAAGCAAAGCTTTTCTCGAAAAGCCCAGCTTTGTGATTAGTTTTGACTTTGCTGGATTTCAGCAACAGTTAACGCAGTCATGTTGACCAAACGGCGAGTGGTCGTCGTTGGAGTCAGGATATGAACTGGTTTTGCTGCACCTAGTAAAATAGGACCAATGGTTACATTATTGCCAGAAGTTGCTTTCAATAAGTTGAATGAAATATTCGCAGCATCGAGATTAGGCATAATCAGCAGGTTTGCCGAGCCTTTGAAGCGGGAATTTGGGAAAGCAAAGTGACGAATTGTTTCGTCCAAAGCTGCATCACCATGCATTTCACCTTCAACCTCAAGTTCTGGCGCCTGCTCTGTCAACAAACGGTAAACTTCACGCATTTTTTGTGCGCTCGGATCAAATTGATCGCTACCGAAACTTGAATGTGAAAGTAGGGCAACACGCGGTGTAATACCAAAACGACGAACTTCTTCCGCCGCCAAAATGGTCATTTCAGCAAGCTGTTCAGCAGTTGGGTTGGTGTTGACGTAGGTATCGGCAATAAACAGGTTACGGTCTTCAAGCATCAATGCATTCAATGTAAAGAATGTGCTGCGACCCTCTTTTAGGCCAATCACATTTTTAACAAAGTCTAAATGGATGTCGTAACTTGAATAAGTACCACAAAGCATACCATCAGCCTTGCCAAACTTAACCAATAATG
This sequence comes from Acinetobacter sp. GD03645, assembly GCF_029845285.1. Lineage (NCBI taxonomy): Bacteria > Pseudomonadati > Pseudomonadota > Gammaproteobacteria > Moraxellales > Moraxellaceae > Acinetobacter > Acinetobacter sp. GD03645. The sequence goes on from NZ_JAOCLL010000003.1 coordinate 223,380, forward strand.
CTGCAATCAAGGTTGAACGGCGACGTGCTTCGCGCTGCGCGTATTCAACAGTCACGCCTTTACGCTGCATGGTCTGGTAATAATCTTTCCAGAAATCGTCATACAGGGAATTCTTTTCCTGATCAACGATTTCGATGTTTACACCATTTTGCAGACGCAAACCAAGTTTCTTGATATTTTCTTCAATGACAGCGGTACGACCTATAAGGATTGGTTTAGCCAAGCCCTCATCAACCACAATCTGGATTGCACGTAATACGCGCTGGTCTTCGCCTTCAGCATACGCAATACGTTTAGGATCGGTTTTTGCCTGAGAGAAAATCGGCTTCATCAGGAATGCAGAGTTGTATACGAACTCAGACAGTCTTTGACGGTAAGCAGAGAAATCCTCGATTGGACGTGTTGCAACCCCTGAGTCCATTGCCGCTTTTGCCACTGCTGGCGCAATTTCCAGAATCAGGCGTTGATCCAGTGGGCGAGGGATGAGGTAGTCACGACCAAATGATGCAGATTTTTCACCATAGGTTGCTGCATCCGCCTCAACGTGTGCCATACGCGCAATCGCATGCACACAGGCAATCTTCATGTCTTCATTAATGGTGGTTGCACCTACATCCAGCGCGCCACGGAAGATATAAGGGAAGCATAGTGCGTTGTTTACCTGGTTCGGATAGTCTGAACGACCTGTCGCCATAATTGCATCAGGACGAACTTCATGCGCATGTTCAGGCAAAATTTCTGGGTCTGGGTTTGCCAATGCAAAGATAATTGGGTTTTCAGCCATTTCCTTAACCATTTCCTTGGTTAAGATTCCCGCTGCTGAAAGACCAAGGAACATATCTGCGCCAGCCATGACTTCATGCAACTGGGTTGCTGCAATGTCCTGAACATAGCGTTTTTTGGACTCGTCCAGCCCCTCACGTGATGTGGTGAGAAGACCACGGGAATCCGCAACAACGATGTTTGCCTTGTTCACGCCTAAAGCGCAAAGCAAGTCGAGGCAGGAAAGGGCAGCAGCACCAGCACCAGAAGCCACGATCTTGATTTCATCAATTTTCTTGTTCACGAGCTGCAAGGCATTCAACAATGCTGAGCCTACAATGATACTGGTACCATGTTGATCATCATGGAACACAGGAATCTTCATGCGTTCACGAAGTTTCTTCTCAATATAGAAACATTCAGGTGCCTTGATGTCTTCCAGGTTGATACCACCAAACGTCGGTTCCAATGCGGCAACGATATCCACGATCTTGTCTGGATCATTTTCAGCAATTTCAATATCGAATACGTCAACACCAGCGAACTTCTTGAACAGGACGCCTTTCCCTTCCATTACAGGTTTGGAGGCAAGGGGACCAATGTTCCCTAAACCAAGCACGGCTGTACCATTACTCACGACGGCGACCAGATTGCCACGGGCTGTATATTTAGCGGCGGCAGAAGGGTCACGTTCAATTTCCAGACATGGAGCTGCGACACCAGGAGAATATGCAAGCGCTAAATCTCGTTGGTTAACGAGCTGCTTGCTAGGTGTCACACTGATTTTTCCAGGTGTAGGAAATTCATGGTAATACAAAGCGGCTTGTTTTAAAGATTGATCGTCCATCTGAGTCTCGATTGTTTCGATAGTTGTTTCAATACAACAACCAGTCATAGCTAGGACTGATTATGATATCAAGATAAGTGCACAAGAATATAGCACTAGTTCATGGTTTAGCCCAGTCAAAAAAGCTTATTTTCACTGAACGATGAGGCTTATTGACAATTGATAATGATGACAAAATCAACGCTCAAAAAGCCCAAAATTCATTTTAAATGGAATATCTTGCGGTTGACAGCTGGGTGTGCTGTTGTAGATATTCGGTTGCATGGGCTGCCGTTAATGGTTTGGCAAACAGGTAACCCTGCAATATGTCACAGTTTTGGCGTTTCAAATAGTCGCGCTGTTGTTCTGTCTCAACGCCTTCCGCCACAACTTTTAGGCCAATGGTTTTACCCATGGCAATCATGGCATTAACAATCGCATCCTGTTTGGCATCACCAATTTTTGAAATAAATGCCCGATCAATTTTTAAGATGTCAATTGGGTATTCGGTGAGGTAGGCGAGGGAGGAATAGCCAGTTCCAAAATCATCCAGTGCAATCGAAATATTGCGTTCTTTGAGTGCACATAACACTGTTTTGACACTTTCTGTATTTTCCAGAAAAGCGGATTCGGTAATTTCCAGCTCAAGATCTTTGCCTGAAATTGCATAGGTGTCCAGGACCGCATCAATATCATGCAGCAACTGACCACGCAGGATTTGCTGTGCCACAATGTTTACAGCGATATGAATGTTGGAGAACCCCAGTTTTTGCCAAATCTGGATTTGTTTTGCCGCCTCATACAGGACGAAGCGCCCGATATCTGAAATAAGGCTGGTGCTTTCCGCCAAAGGAATAAAGATATTTGGCATGATCAGGCCCTTGGTTGGGTGTTTCCAACGGATCAGGGCTTCAAAGCCATTAATCTGGCAATTCGTGGTGGTAATCTTGGGTTGATAATAAACAACCAGTTCATTGTTCTGAATCGCTTTTCTTAGATCGAGTTCCAGGTCAGTGTGTCTCGCCACAAAGTTGGTGCGTTCACTCGAATAATAACGAATGGTGTTGCCGCCCAAACGTTTGGCTTCCGTCAGTGCCTGTTCGGCATGGGTATTGAGGTTGTCAACCTGACGGCCGTGCTCTGGATAAATGGCGACTCCGATGGAGATGCTGACCACATATTCCTGTTCCGCAATATAGAATGGCTTGCTAAATGCCTCAACGATATTGTTGCACAGTTGGTGTATCTGTGGATGGAGTGGTGACATCTCGTAAATAATAGCGAAATCATCCGCGCTTAAATGGGCCACCAAAAGTGCATCAATATTGCTAATCCTTAAACGTTGTGCAGCCTGTTTAAGTAGCTCATTTCCTGCCTGATTACTCAGTAATTCATTCAAGGCGCGGAATCTGTCGATATTTAGTCGAATTACCGCAAGATGCTGGATAGATGCCTCATTGACCAGATATTGATGCAATTGCTGGTGGTAATAGAAACGATTTGGTAAATCCGTCAGGGTGTCGTAGTTGGTGAGGTAGGAAAGACGCTGTTCCTGATGTTTTCGTTCAGTCTGGTCAGACACAATGCCAATATAGTTAATGACCCGATCCGCTTCATCTTTTACCGCATTAATATGCATCCATAAAAAGCAGGACTTTTCAGAAAGATAGGTTTCCTGAAATTCACCCTCATATTCCTGTTCTTCATAGAGGGTGTCCAGAATCGAGAGGTGGAAATTATGGTGATGCTGTTTATTTTGTTTGGTAATTTCAAAAAGTTCTTTGTTTAGAATAATTTGCTTATCAAGTCCAGTCAGTTGTTCGTATTTTGGATTGACCTCGATATAGCAGAAATTCTCATCCAGAATAAAAATGCCTTCAGAAGCCTGTTCAAAAACGCTGGCAGCCAGTTTCAAACGTTCCTGATGTTTTTTCTCCTGGTTAATGTCACGGTGTATGCCCACCATGCGCAACGGCGTTCCATCTTTGGGATTTCTTAGAATGACCTGTCCAACATCATGAATCCATGTCCATTCACCATTATGGCGTTTGATGCGGAAAGTTTCTTCATAGCGTTGTGTTTGTCCGCACAAGTGGCTATACAGGGTATTTTTAACCCGATCCACATCATCTGGGTGTACGATTTTATGCAGCAGGGTATAGTGGTTTTCAGACTTGCGTGTAACCGCCTGACTATGGGCATTGGTAACACCAACAGTATGGGTTTCCAGATTCCATTCCCAGGGCCGAATACCCGCAGTTTCATGGGCAAAAGCCAGGTTTTGACGGTGTTCTTCCAGACTCTCATTCATCTGGGTAAGATCGAAAGTACGCTCACGGACCTTTTGTTCAAGTAAATGATTATTGAACTGTAGTTGTGCTTCTATGTCCTTGGATTTGTTGACTTCACGCTGCAGTTGTTGGCAGAGTTCCTCTGTCCATTGGTTGTGTTGTTCCGCCACATCAATCAGTTGCTTGTTCTTGTCCAGAACCTGCGACAGGCGCTGGTGAATTTTAAAGGTGGCCTGTGCACACAGTAGGGTTGCAAAAAAAGACAGGTAATAGGCAATGTAAAACAAGGTATGTTCTTGATCTCTATGTATAATCTGGGAAATCACCAAGGGGCTGATGCTTGGAATGAAGAACAGGAAGAAGTAACGGATATGCTGGGTTAAAAAAGTCAGCGCAATAATGTGTGAAGAGGTGAGCAGCAGGGCTGTCAAGGTCAGGATGTGTGATGCGGAAAGATTCGGGACATCCTTAATCAATAGGTAATTGATCACAATGGTACTGATTCCCAGCAATAATCCCGTGAAAAAGCAGATCACCTGAAATGTAATGTTGGTTTTTCCAGCAAAGCGACTTGATGAGTAATATCTTAGTGAAAAGTGGCAGATTGCGTAAAAACTGAGTAATAGCGTAAGGGTAAGGGTCATCCATGTGGTAAAGATATTCGCACTAAAAGAATAGAAAGAAGCAAATAACAGATAGTCCAGAAGCGCAATAAAAAATACACTTAAAACGAATAGGCGTACGTGGTTAGGATAGTTGATCTGATCCGTATAAATAAACTGCGGAATTTTTTTTTCTTGAACCCCTGACATATAAAGAATAATCCTTTTCATTTTTATCTGTGTTGGGCCTACAGACGTTGCTGTATATCAACATCATCGTGTTTTATTTTAAATTACCGCTAAAGCCATTGGAAAGCAATCCAAAACCATTATTTGGCTGAAAAGTGATAATTTAAAATGGATAAGGCGACAACTGGAGCGGTTTCAGTCCTTAAAACACGGTCTCCAATGCACCAGCTTTGAAAATGGTTATGGTTTGCAGTTTCAATTTCTGCTTCACTCAAACCGCCTTCTGGACCAATCAGTAGCGCTAAATCAGGTTCACTATTTTGCAATACATTGTTCTGGTCTTTATTCGGTGCCAAAACGAAACGGGCCTGTGGCAGTTCCGAGCTGACCCAGTCTGTCAAGGCAATGGGAGCGAGGATTTCTGGAACAATGTTCATGCCACATTGTTCACATGCTGCAATCGCCACAGACTGCCAATGATCAATCTTCTTTTGATCACGGTCATATTTCAGGCGCATTTCGCAACGTTCGCTGGTCAACAGTTGAATAGTGGTCACACCAAGTTCAGTGGCTTTCTGAATCGCATAATCCATGCGATCCCCCTTGCTCATCACCTGGCCTAAAACCACTTTAAAGGGTGGTGTCCGATCAGCTGGCTCAAAATGATCAACTGACACAAACGCATTTTTCTTGTTGATTTCAGTGAGCGTCACGTTATATTCACCACCTTTTCCATTGAAGAAGATGGCCTGTTCCTGCTCTTTTGCACGGAGCACACGCACCCAATGATGAAACACCGATTCCGTCAATTCAATGGTATTGCCAGTGTTTAATTCGGCTTCGATGTAAAAACGGTTCATGTCTGGGGAATGCTCATGCAAATTAGTTTAAGCCAAGATCAACAACGAGTTGTCGAGTTGGTTCGGTTTGGTTCATCGAATAGAAATGCAGTGTTGGCGCACCACCCGCAATTAAACGTTCACAAAGCTTCACAATCACTTCATGACCAAATGCCTTGATACTTTCACTGTCATCACCATAGGCAGCAAGTTGCTTGCGAATCCAGCGTGGGATTTCCGCACCTGTACCATCAGCGAAGCGGATCAGGTTGCTTGCGTTGGTAATCGGCATAATGCCTGGTGCAATAGGTACATCCACACCTGCTTTGGCAATTCGTTCAATGAAGTAGAAATATGCATCTGGATTAAAGAAGAATTGGGTGATACCCGCGTTTGCACCAGCATTTACTTTCTCTATAAAGCGTTGGATATCTGCATCAAAACTTTCTGCCTGCGGATGCATTTCAGGATAGGCCGCCACTTCAATGTGAAAATGCTCACCTGAATGTTCACGGATAAAGCGAACCAGGTCCTGTGCATAAGGCAGTTCACCTAGGCCCACTTGACCTGAGGGTAAGTCACCACGTAAAGCAACGATACGATCAATACCTTGGGATTTGTATAAATCCAAAAGTTCAGCAATACGTGCTTTGTCATCACCAATACAGGAAAGATGTGGTGCAACAGGCGTACCTTTGCCATTAAAGTCATTAATCGCCGCTAAGGTACGTTCACGGGTGGAACCGCCAGCACCATAAGTGATGGAGAAAAACTCTGGATTTAACAGTTGTAGTTCTTGGTGAACAATACGTAATTTTTCCGCACCCGCATCAGTTTTTGGTGGGAAAAACTCAAAAGAAATAGGAACACGTTTGGTCATGTGATGTAATCTTTATATCAAGGGGCGAATGCAATTCGCCCCTACAGGGATAAATAATTTTATCATTCAATGGGTAGGGCGAACTGTGTTCGCTTACTTATGCCCAATAAAACTTAATATTTATAAGCGTCAGACTTGAACGGGCCTTCAACAGCAACGCCGAGATAATCTGCCTGTACTTGTGTCAGTTGTGTCAAGACACCACCAAAACCAGCAACCATTGCTGCGGCAACTTCCTCATCCAGTTTCTTAGGAAGCACTTCCACACGGATCGCAGCCTGTTTTTGGTCAGCAGGTAAATCAGCAAATTTTTCATTGTATAGGTGGATTTGACCGAGTACCTGATTGGCAAATGAACCATCCATAACACGTGATGGGTGGCCTGTTGCATTGCCAAGGTTCACTAAACGGCCTTCAGAAAGAAGAATTAAATAGTTGCTTTCATCTTCTGAACGATAAACCTGATGTACCTGTGGCTTAACTTCAACCCACTTGTAACCACGTAGGTAAGCTGTATCAATTTCAGTGTCAAAGTGACCGATGTTACATACCACAGCACCTGCCTTTAAGCTATCCAGCATTGCTGAATCACATACGTGGTAATTACCCGTTGTGGTGACAACAAGGTCAGTGTTGCCTAATAAATCCTGGTTGATGTCTTCTTTTTTACCAGTCTGTACACCATTTTTGTATGGAGACACAACTTCGTAACCGTCCATGCAGGCCTGCATTGCACAGATTGGGTCAACTTCAGTTACACGAACGATCATGCCTTCCTGACGTAAAGACTGCGCAGAACCTTTACCTACGTCACCATAGCCAATTACCAGCGCACGACGGCCAGAAAGTAGCATGTCTGTTGCACGTTTGATGGCATCATTGAGTGAGTGACGGCAACCGTATTTATTGTCATTTTTTGACTTGGTAATCGAGTCATTCACGTTGATTGCAGGAACTTTAAGAGAACCATCTTTCCACATTTCCAACAGGCGTTGCACACCTGTGGTGGTTTCTTCAGTAATGCCGTGGATGCGTTCTAAAAGCGCAGGATATTTGTCATGAACAAGTGCGGTTAAGTCGCCGCCATCATCCAGAATCATGTTGGCATCCCAAGGCTGACCATTGACATTGATCTGTTGTTCCAGACACCACACATATTCTTCTTCAGTTTCACCTTTCCATGCGAAAACAGGGATACCACGGGCAGCAATGGCAGCGGCAGCATGGTCCTGGGTAGAGAAGATGTTGCAAGAGGTCCAGCGGACTTCAGCACCTAACTCAACCAGGGTTTCAATTAGAACCGCAGTCTGGATGGTCATGTGGATACAACCGAGAATTTTTGCACCAGCCAGTGGTTTTGACGCTGAATAACGTTTGCGTAAACCAATCAGGGCTGGCATTTCTGCTTCAGCAAGCTTGATTTCTTTACGGCCGTAGTCAGCAAGGGAAATATCGGCAACTTTATAATCTGTAAATGAAGCATTCACCGCGTTCATCAGGATCTCCTAGAAAAATAGTATGGATCATTCTGTTCGCGGATGCCGTTGTTGGTTAAAGCGAATGTTCAACCGATCGTCGAGCCTGGCAAACTGATCTTTAGTACCAATCAATTGTCGCAGCATCCCTCGACTAGGGCATTATGATACTTGGAAATCACAATTGTTCCAACGTTATTTTAATGACAGTTGGTTAGAAAATAGGAAATTAGTGAGGTGGGAAAAATTAAAAAACAGGTCAGTTTTTCATATCATAGGATTTCATGTCCATATGAAATCCTTGTTTATGTAAAGATAAGATCATGATTATGCTTTTAAGTGGTCTTCGAATTCTTCGCCCAGTTGCATTGCTAAAGCATTACCAGATAGGTCACCTGTGACCAATCCATATTCTTTTTTAAAGCTAAAGGTAAATCCGCGGTTATCTGCCAGATTCTTAACGGAATATCCTAATTTTTCTAACCAAATACGAAAGGCCAATAAATTTTTTGCTTTAACAACTCTATTTTTCATACCAAAACTCCTTGTGAACCTGAGTTTATTAATAAGGGTCGCTGAAAATTTTTTAAAGGGGGAGTACAAACATTTATTTTTCTGCATGTAAATTATGTAAAATTAGCGTAATTTTTATGAGGAAAATTTTATCTGCTGTTTTTTTAATTGATTGTATTTATTATTAAAAGTATTTTTTATTTGCTTCGATAAAATAATTTTCTGTAAAAATCTATTTAATCCTAAATGTAAAAAATGATTTCATTTTCCACTTTAATGGAAAGGCGGAAAATGAATGGGTTCATATTGGATTGCCAGACTAAAATTGATCTTTTAGGCTACGAATATGGGCAAATTCTTCCGCACTTTCAGTACGCAAAAATGGATTGGTTTCAAGTTCCAGTTTAATGGTGCTTGGCAGGGTAATTTGATCTGTTTCCCTTAATGCCCTGACGTGTTTCATACGCTCGTGCAGCGCAACATTATGAGGTTCAATGGTCAGCGCAAACTCACCATTGGCAAGCGTATATTCATGGGTGCAGTAAACCTTGGTTTGGATTGGCAAGGCGGCAAGCCGATTCAGTGAATGATACATCTGCTCAGCCGTACCCTCAAACAGGCGACCGCAACCCATTGCAAACAGGGTGTCACCACAGAACAGGGTATCAATTTCCTCAATAAAGTAGACGATATGACCGAGGGTATGACCAGGTGTGGCAATAATCTCAACTTTTAGGTTATGAAAAAGGAAATGATCATTATGTTGCAGCGGGTTTGAAATAAAAGCGATTTTCGTTAATTCATCACGTGGCCCATACACCAGAATATTTTGTTTTGCCAATAATCCCTGCACCCCGTCGGTATGATCACGATGCCAGTGGGTCAGCCAAATCTGTTTCAGGTGCAGTTGATGCTGTTCGCAAAATGCAGTCACCAAATCTGCTTCAGTGGGGTCAATCGCAACAACTTCTTTTGTGATGGTATCTTCCAATAACCAAATATAGTTTTTTAAGGCATTTTTTACGTCAATTGCATGAATCTTATAATGCATAGCCGAGTCCTAAATCTTTGTTTCATGTGGTTATTGCTGGGTTGATGATAAAGACCATCACCTGTGTCTAGTGTAAGTGGAAATAGTAAAGAGTGCAAAAATAGTGTGCCATGCGGCTGACGTTTTAGGGCAGATTGTGACAGGCTTAAGAGCAGAAAATCTTTATAGTTGACAAGTGTAGTATTTTAAATAAATATGGTATAAAAGTTTTATAAGTTAATGATTTATATTCATCTTTAAATATATGGAATAAATGTGAAAATAATTTAAAAAGATTGCTTAACAACATAAGTACAGGGCAATTTTTCAGGATGAAATGCAAATAAATCATAACAATAAGAGAGGAAGTTATGTCTGATTTGGTTGATCACGAAGTGGTGGTGATTTTTAAAAAACATTTGCATCCCTTGTCTGCCAAACTTACTGAAATGCTGAATGAGCACTTTAGTCATCAAACTGAACGCCGTGGTTGTGGTTATACCCAGGCAACACGTGTGATTGCTGAATTTGTTTCACAACCCCGTGATGCGCTTGGTTTTCAGGATTTACGAATCTTTGATGATTACGAGACCAAGGGGCTGAGAAATATTTTAAACCAGAGCTCTTCCTATGGCCTGGAACTCGCCACTTGGCGCAATCTGGATATTCATGCGGATGTGCAGCAGTGTCTACAACGTTTAAATCAAGAAGAAACGTTTGCCCAGAATTTAAGGCAGGAGGTGGATTTTCAGGCCAAATTAAGAAATATCCATCAATATGCTGAACTTGAGGAAAGTATCCTGATTTGCCAGTTGCTTGCCGATATTATTCTGCCGCAGGATGCGCACGCCATTGAAATGATTGAATGCCATGCGCTGGAAGAAAAACCCAAAGTTGGATCCTGTCCAATGGCAGAGAAATTCTTTCTACGCATAGCACACCATCGTTTATTGAGACAGGGTGAAATTAATATTTTTGTAGATGAAAACGACCAGCCAATTATGATGGAAAAGCTGAATATGGGGGACAATCATTCCTGTATTAGTCTGGTGCCATTGATGATGAATGGGGTGCGTTTACCTGCAGGTAGCCTGTTTTCTGCAAACTATGACATTGAACAACTGGAAAAACATAAAAATAAACAATATAAAGGCTATGTGATTCCTATCTCTGAAATGAATGGTTTCTGGTTTTTGCGTTTGACCACTTTGGCAGTGTCGCCTAAAAATCGTGCCCGTGCATTTGGCTATCATTTTAAACAACAGGTGGATAATGGATTATTTCGACCTGATACGACTGAATTGAGCCAACTTATGGAAATTGCTCAAGATCAAATTTACGTAGGACATCCATGCTAAAAGCCTGTTACTCTCCACGCTATTATGCCCGAACGCATACCAATAGCATGGAAAAGCTCACTGCGGTGGCGGATGTGTTGTGTAAGCATAAAATGGTTGAACTGATTGATCCAGGTTTGATTGATGTTGAAATCCTAAAGAAACTCCATAATCCGCAATATGTTGAGGCCTTTCTGGCAGGCGAGTCCGCATTTGCAACCATACAGGGCTTTAAGCCCTGGAATGAACAATTAAGGGATGCAATCCTATCAGTACAGGCAGGGCAGTTGGTTGGTGCTGATATTGCGTTTAAAGAGGGGATTGCCGCGAATATCGCACAGGGCTTTCATCATGCCAGTTATGAGTCTGGTGCGGCGTATTGTACCTTTAATGGTTTGGCCTTGGTCGCTAGGCAATATCCTGAAAAACGAATCTTTGTGCTGGATTGTGATCAGCATGGGGGAGATGGCACCGCGATATTTACCAACCGACTCACCAATCTGGTCAATTTTGGAATTTTTGGGATTCGTTTTGGTTGTAAGGCAGGTGAGCGCAGCCTGACCCGTTATATTCACCCCAAGCAGGGCAATTTTGATTTATATCGGGAGTCCATTTTTGAGGCGTTTCAATATGCTTCACGTTGGGAGGCCGATCTGATTATTTATCAGGCAGGGATGGATTGCCATCAGCATGATAAGTATGGCTCGAAGTGGTTGACCACAGAGCTGTTGTTTGAACGTGACCGTTTGGTGTTTGATATGGCAAGGAAAATGAAAATTCCAATGCTGTTCGTGTTGGCGGGTGGCTATCAGGCACTTGAAGATCTAGTGCCTTTGCATGTAAATACGTTTAAGGCTGCAAATGAGGTTTATTTTCTGTAACTCATTAAAAAAATCTTCTTTTAATTTATTGAGTTGGGGGAATATACATCATAAATTTAAATATGTTTAATGTGAACATATTTTGTATTTTTGTGATAAAAATCACAAAAATATATTCATTAAGCAAATTTCATGCTTATATATGAATAAAATGACAATGTCATAAAAATGAAAAAAAATACTCTTAAACTTTAATTATCTTCTTTAGAAAAGGATAGACGGTATGTTCCATTTAGGTGATCTTGTGGTCTTAAAAAAAGGCTATGACTTGGTACTTGAAGTAGCTAACTTTAACGTACAAGAATGTTGTGATGTCTGGAATGAGGATGACTATTTTCTAGGCATTAGTTTTTCAGAGCTTCGTTATGCAACAGCGGAGGAATGTGATGCTGGACATCGGATTACTTCAGGAAATGATTTGGTCATGCAATGAAACAACCCTCAAAATGAGGGCTGTCTTTTTAGTAATTATATCGTTTAACGCAATTTTGCCAACCAATCCCCCAACATTTGCACCAACTGGACAAGCAGCAGAAGCACGATGACGGTGAGAATCACCACGCTAGTGTCAAAACGCTGATAACCATAAGAAATGGCTAAATCACCGATACCACCTGCGCCAACAGCGCCCGCCATTGCTGTGGCACCAATCAAGGTAATGGTTCCTGTGGTTAGGTTCAGGATCAGTGAGCTACGCGCTTCAGGGATAATAAACTTAAAGATAATTTGCCAAGGGGTTGCACCCATTGCCTGAGCTGATTCAATAATTCCTTCATTCACTTCAAGCAGAGAAGTTTCAATCAGACGGCCTAGGTATGGGCCCACATAGATGGTTAAAGGCACAATCGCAGCCCATGTCCCAATGGATGTTCCCACCAGCAGTTTGGTTAGTGGAATCACCGCAATCAATAAAATGATAAATGGGAGTGAACGTAGGGCATTGACAATAGGATTGAGGAAATAGTAAATCGCCCGATTTTGTAGGATGCCACCTGTACGGGTAACCACCAGAGTAATACCCTGAACCAATCCCCAGATACAGCCAAATAGTAATGAGAAGAAAACCATTTGAAAGGTTTCCTGCAAGGCTGTCACAAACTGGTCAATGCTGAGGGCACTATGCCAAAAAGGTGCCGTGACTTCAGTCAGCCATTGTACAATTAAATCTCTCATTGGCTGACTCCAGACTGTTCAACTTTAACGCCATGCTGCTCCAGAAATTGGATTGCTTGCTGAATAATGCTTTCATCACCGAGCAGTTGAATAAACATTTGCCCAATCACGGTACCATTGATTTCAGTCATATTGGCAAACAGAATATTTAAACTGATGTCAAACTGCTGGATGACTGCCTGAATTAGCGTTTCCTGTGCAGATGTACCCAGAAACTGCAAACTATAAATACTATTGTGATGTCTGTGTTCAAGGTTGTTTAAGATATTTACTGGCAACTGTTGCTGTAATACCGTTTGAATAAAGGTTTTTGTGGTGGGGTGTTGTGGTTGACTAAAAATATTCAGCGTAGGCCCTGTTTCAATCACCTTGCCAGCTTCCATTACTGCCACATAATCGCAAACAGTCTCAATCACATCCATTTCATGGGTGACCATCACAATGGTGATGTTTTGTTCCTGATTGATCTTCTTTAACAGTGCCAGCACGGATTGGGTGGTTTGCGGATCAAGTGCGGAAGTGGCTTCATCACACAGCAGAATCTTTGGGTGATTGGCAAGTGCACGCGCAATCCCTACACGCTGTTTTTGTCCACCTGAAAGTTCGTCAGGGTAGGCATCTTTTTTATGTTCGAGATCAATAAAATCTAGCAGTTCAGCTAAACGTTTCTCTCGTTCCGCCTTGCTGTGACCAAGTAGCCTAAGTGGCATTTCAATATTTTCAGATACCGTTTTGGTTTGCAATAAATTGAAGTGCTGAAAAATCATGCCAATATTTGCACGTTCTTGACGAAGTGTACGTGCATCCATTGCAGTAAAATCTTTTTGATTGATGATGACCTGCCCTTCGGATGGGCGTTCAAGCAAGTTAATCAGTCGGATTAAGGTACTTTTACCTGCGCCACTATAGCCAATAATGCCAAAGATACTCCCCACTGGAATCTCTAAATTGATTTGATCCAGCGCATTGATCGTTTGGCCTTTTAGCTGATAGCGTTTTGAAATATTTTTAAATTGGATCATGTTCGTCAATACTAGGCAAAAAAGAAAAACAGGCAAAATTATTTTGCCTGTTTTATTTAGGGTTTGTTGATATTCCAGCCATGCATTGCGTTATCGGCTAAAACCACACAAACGAGGCATGAAACGCAGGTAATGGAGAGACCCTTACCAAGTTTCATAACGAAGTTTGGGGCAGTTTTAGCCATAACCCTTTGGGACAGGGATATTTTTTGCCGTTACTGCGTTATGCCTTACTCATTTAGAATGACTAAATTTCGTAAGTCACGTCTTGTACCGTCTAAAAAATATCCTCTGTCGCAATGAGAGCTGAAAGCTCGCAAGGTGAAATGTCAACAGACCCTACGATTATATTACGGATTTGCTTCTGTGAGATAGCTTGTTGGCTTGTTTACGTCAACTTTAGTGCCAGCAAAGTGTTCCTGTACATATTGCTTGACTGCTTCGGTATGATAAAGCGCACCCACCTTTTGCAATACTGGATCATCTTTACGTGATTCGGCAGTTGCCAAAATATTGACGTTTAACTTGGTGCTCTGGTCAATTGGTTCATAGAAGATTGCATCTTTAAGAACGTTCAAACCACCTTCCATCGCAAGGGTATTACCCAACAGGATTGCATCAACCTCGTCTTTTACACGTACAGCAGTTGCCATCTGAATCGGCTTGATTACAATTTTCTTGCTGTTTTCAATGATGTCGGCAGGCGTACCTTTCACTGGGTCAAAGTCAGGTTTTAACTTGATCAAGCCAGCGCTTTGTAAAAGTAATAATGCACGGGATTCATTGGCACCATCATTTGGAATGGCAATGGTTGCACCCTGGGCAAACTCATCAACTTTCTTCACCTTATTTGAATAAATCCCCATAGGTTCTAAATAAGTGGTTGAAACAGGCGCAATTTTGTCTTTGTTTGCTGCGTTGAAAGCAACCAGATAAGCATAAGACTGAAATGCGTTGAGATCAACTTCCTTATTGGCAACCGCGGTGTTCATTGCTACATAATCCGTGAAGTTTTTCACTTCCAGTTTAATACCAGCAGCCTTGGTTTCTGGTAAGCTGGCAATATGGCGCCAAATATCAGCGTCTGAACCTGTAGATGCGATGACAATAGTTTGGAGGCCTGCAGCATCATTTTTTTGTTCACTCGATGCGGTATCTGGCTGTTTACTGCATGCCGCAAGTAATAGCACCGATACACTTAAAAAAAGACTAATCAGCTTTTTCATGTATAAATCCTAATCGGAAGAATGCCGAGAACATTATGATTTCTCAAGCATCAATCATTGCAATGGGTTTGTATGTTGCAAATTGGCATCCTCATTCAACAATCACGTGAATTGTTTTTAAGTTTTAATCCAGAAGACTGTTTGCAACAACAGAAGAAATAGATGAATATTCAAATTCCAGTTGGTCTATCCCGTGTCTGGAAAATCTCTATTCAATTATTCCTTAAATTAAATGGAGAGCTGAATACGATTGAATATTGATGCTTTATTTTATTAAATGATTGAAAATCATCATGAATAATCTAAAATAACAATTGAGCTGTATTCAAAATTTTAGCAATCATAGCAATAATTTACCAACTGATACAGGGGAAGTATTTGTATTTGGATATATAAGCATATGATTATCTGGAGGAAATTGTGTTCAAAGTAAATATAAACTGATGATAGTTTTATAAATTTTTTTAAATGTGGGGTTGAGTGATTTACGGGAAAATAAATATATGTTTTTCTGAATTTTATATTTAAGTAATGAATATAGAAGTTTGATTTATTGCCTATCAAAGAATAAAAAAGCTTTCCAAGGAAAGCTTTTTTATGAGCTAGACTGGCTTATTCTGCCTTTTCACGCGCAATGGCACGGTAACCAATATCGCTACGGTATTGCATGCCTGTAAATGTGACCTGACCACATACTTCCAGTGCATTAATTTGCGCTTCCAGTACTGTGTCACCGAGTGCGGTTACACATAGCACACGGCCGCCTGCGGTAATGATATGGCCATCTTCAGTGGTGGCTGTACCTGCATGGAAAATCTTGGTGTCTTCAGGCGATTGCCCAAGACCAGAAATCACATCACCTTTACGAACGGTTTCAGGATAACCCTCAGCAGCAAGGACGATACCAATTGACTTGCGTTCATCCCACTCAGCTTCTTTTGGTAGGTTGCCTGCAATACCTGCCTCAACCAGATCAACCAATGAGGATTTCAGGCGCATCATGATTGGCTGGGTTTCTGGGTCGCCAAAACGGCAGTTGAACTCGATCACACGAGGTTGACCCTGTTCATCAATCATTAAGCCAGCATATAGGAAGCCAGTATAGGTATGTCCATCATTCGCCATACCTTCTACGGTTGGACGCATGATTTCCGTCATAACACGTTCAAATACATCAGCAGTTACAACTGGAGCAGGAGAGTAGGCTCCCATACCACCCGTGTTCGGGCCTTGGTCACCCTCGAAAATACGCTTGTGATCCTGTGAGGTTGCCATTGGTAAAATGTTGGTACCATCAATCATGCAAATGAAGCTTGCTTCTTCACCATCAAGAAATTGCTCAATGACAACACGTGAACCTGCATCACCAAACTTGTTGCCTGCCAGCATGTCGTCAATTGCGGCAAATGCTTCTTCGTTGCTCATGGCAACGATTACGCCTTTGCCCGCAGCCAGGCCATCCGCCTTGATTACGATTGGCGCGCCATGCTGTTCAATATATGCTTTTGCAGCGTCCACTTCGGTAAAGACATCATAAAATGCGGTTGGTATGTCATGGCGCTTCAGGAAATGCTTGGCAAATGCTTTTGAACCTTCAAGCTGGGCAGCATACTGGGTAGGTCCCCAGATTTTCAAGTCTGCAGCACGGCAGGCATCAACCACACCATTGACCAAAGGCGCTTCTGGTCCAACGATAATCAGTTCAACCTGATTTTCCTGTGCAAAACGGATAATCGCTGGGTTGTCTAAAATATCCAGCTCAACGTTTTTGCATTTATCTTCTGTTGCTGTGCCCGCATTACCTGGCGCAACAAAAACCTGAGTAACTTTTGCATCTTGTGCGATTTTCCATGCAAGTGCATGTTCACGGCCACCGCTACCCAAAACTAAAATATTCATTTTAAAGTTATTCCCTTTTTCAGTATTTAAGAATATACCTGTTAAAAATAAAAAAGTCCCTCTTAACCTCTCCCTAACCCTCTCCTAAGAGGAGAGGGAACCTATATTATTGATATTGATGTAGTCTCCCTCCTTTTAGGAGGGAGATTTAGAGGGAGGTAAATAAGATGGAAATTTTAAAGTAGCATTTAGTGACGGAAGTGACGCATACCCGTAAACACCATTGCAATACCTGCTTCATCGGCAGCGGCGATGGTTTCTTCGTCACGCATTGAACCACCTGGCTGGATGATACATTTAATGCCAGCTTTAGCCGCATTATCAATACCATCACGGAATGGGAAGAATGCATCAGAGGCCATTACAGCACCCTCGACCACCAAACCCGCATGTTCCGCTTTAATGGCTGCAATACGTGCTGAGTTGACACGGCTCATCTGACCTGCACCCACACCAATGGTTTGACGGTTTTTCGCATACACAATCGCATTTGATTTCACGTATTTCGCTACTTTCCATGCAAAGATAAGATCATCAATTTCCTGTTCGGTTGGCGCACGTTTGGTCACAACTTTAAGGTCATCCTTGGTGATCATACCTAAATCTTGATCTTGAACCAGCAAACCACCGTTCACGCGCTTATAGTCAAGCTGTGCTGCACGTGCATCAATGGCTGGAAGTTCACCGCACACCATGACGCGAACATTCTTTTTCGCACCAGTTATATCTAATACGCCGTCTGCAATACTTGGTGCAATAATCACTTCTACAAATTGGCGGTCAACAATTGCCTGAGCAGTTTCTACATCCAATTCACGGTTGAATGCGATGATGCCGCCAAACGCAGATTCAGGATCAGTGGCATAAGCAAGATCATAAGCAGCCTTGATACCCTCTAAAGAAACCGCAACACCACAAGGATTCGCATGTTTAACAATGACACACGCTGGCTTGGCAAAAGTTTTCACACATTCAAGTGCTGCATCAGTATCTGCAATATTGTTATAAGATAATTCTTTGCCCTGTAATTGCTTTGCTGTTGAAACAGATGCTTCTTTGGCATGTGCTTCGACATAGAAAGCCGCGTTTTGATGAGGATTTTCACCATAACGTAAATCTTGCGCTTTGTTCAGTTGAGTATTGAAAGTGCGGGGGAACACATCTGCTTCACCCTCAGCCTTACCTACACGCGCGCCCAAATAAGAAGCAATCATGCCATCATATTGTGCGGTATGTTCAAATGCTTTTACCGCCAGGTCGAAACGAGTTTCGTAGGAAAGTCCACCATTTGCTTTTAACTCAGCAACAACTGCATCGTAGTCAGCAGCATTGACGATGATACCGACTGAAGCATGGTTTTTTGCCGCTGCACGAACCATGGTTGGACCACCGATGTCGATGTTTTCAATCGCATCTGCAAGTGAACAATCTGGTTTAGCCACAGTCGCAGCAAATGGATAAAGGTTGACCACAACCAGATCAATCGGATCAATGTTGTGTTCCTGCATCACCGCTTCGTCCAGACCACGACGAGCCAGAATGCCGCCATGAATTTTTGGATGCAGTGTCTTAACACGGCCATCCATCATTTCAGGAAAGCCTGTATGTTCAGAAACTTCCACAACGGCAATGTTGTTGTCTTTAAGCAACTTGTATGTACCGCCCGTAGATAGAATTTCCACCCCTAGCGCTGCAAGGTTTTGAGCAAATTCAACGATTCCAGTTTTGTCGGAAACAGAGATTAAAGCACGTTTGATAGTCATGATTTTGGTCAACAGTTTTGAAGTCTACAGATTAAAACAATTAAGCATAAAAAAAATGCCCACGAGAACGTGAGCATTTTATCAATTATTCACTCATTAAACCGTGAGCTTTTAACTTTTTACGCAAAGTTCCACGGTTAAGGCCTAAAATTTCAGCGGCACGCGTCTGGTTGCCACGGGTATATTCCAAGACCACAGATAAAAGAGGTTTCTCCATTTCTGCTAAAACCATGTCATACACTTGAGATGGTTGCTCACCTTGCAACTGTGCAAAATAATGACGAACTGCGCGATCTACATGGATGCGGAGAGCGACATCAGATTGAGCCGTAAAAATAGGAGATTTGCTATTCATGCGTGTTAATCCGAAAAATCAAATATCACTTGGGTAAAGTAATATATAAATGTGGTCTAAATTACTGAATCCTATTTTAGATCTCAGCAACTCTAAAACAAAAGAACTATTAGCTTGCCACAAATCCTCGAATTGTGTAAAAAATAAGCGTAACAATGATTAAATATTTGTTACAACCCACTTTTAAAAACAAAAAAACCAACAGTGCGCTTAGGAGATAAAAGCACAGTTCGTTTAACGATTTTATTGTCTATAAATGAGGAGTATGTAGGTCAAAGCATTCGTGGCGCGTATCATACCACTGTCAGCGAAAAAGTGAGCAAATTAACTGCACTTTTTTTTATTTTTTTGTCATTTTTTTATGCTTTTAGGGCTGTACAATTTCTAAACTATAGTCATCGAAGCTATTTTTACTTTTTGGAATGCTAAATTCAAATCTAAAAGGACTATTTGATGGAATGCGTTGAATAGTTTTTAAACTGTCAACCAGATAATCCTGTGGCTTGAGTATGATGTCTGTTGTCACTTCTCCCTGATCTTTCAGAACCACCTTGATTGAAGGGAGCAATATGCTGTTTTCGTGGCGGTTGATCAGCACCCCTGAAAACTGGGTTTCATTCTTGCTGGTTTGTTTAAGTTTAACCTTTTCAAAACTGAGATATTTATATTGGTCATTCTGGGTTTTGCAGGTCAGCATGCCGCAGGCATAGTTAAACATTTTGTTTAAGGCAGGACTATCGTGCATCAGTTTTGGATTGAACCATAAAATCTGGAACGCAAACACCAGAATCAGCGCGATATTGCCAATCCCCCAGAGCGTGTAATAAAGCCAGCCATGCTGTTTGGTGCTGTGATCATCATTATTATTCAGTAAAACATCTTCAGACAAATTCAGGTTAGGCAAAGCGGTCACTGGCTCTGTATTGAAATAATTTAGGTTATTGAGATAGGTGAGCAGATCAATATTGGAGTTTTCAATTTTCTGGTCAAAAATACTTAAAATCTGCATTTGCTTTTCTGCAAATGAACTGTCTGGCTGAATCGACGAAAACAGTGAGCGGCTACTGGGTGTTGGCACAACTTCGCTTGTCTCGGATTCCAGTAAATTCGTCAGTGCGTTAAAGTTAATCACGCATTTGGGACAACAAACCATACCCTGTGCAACACTGAGTTGTGAAAGGGTCACTTTGTACACGGTCGAACATTTAGGGCAGCGGGTTTGTTTTTCACTCATAAGTAACAATATTCTCAAATTGTTGTTTTACGTTTTCCAGAAATGCGGCACCAGTTCTCTTCACGCTTTTCGATCTCTAATATATCAAAAAACTCAGAGTAAACACTAGAAACATCAGCAACTTGCTCTTCGATTACACCAGCAAGTGCGAACTCACCCTCATTTTTAAGCAAAGTTGCGAATTCAGGCGCGAGTGCCATGAGCGGTGCAGCCAGAATATTCGCAACCAGGACGTCTGCCTGTTGTGGTTTGAATTCCTGATCAAACTCTTCTGGTAAACCTACATAAAGTCGATCAAGTACACCATTCAGTTCAGCATTTTGTTTGGTTGCCAAAACAGCCTGAGGGTCAATATCGGTTGCATAAACCTTTTTTGCACCCAGTAACAATGCCGCAACCCCTAAAATGCCTGAGCCACAGCCATAGTCGATCATAACTTTATCTTTTACATCGGTCTTGCCCAACCACTGTAAGCATAAAAAGGTGCTGGCGTGGTTGCCTGTACCAAATGCCAAACCTGGGTCCAGCTTAATGTTGGTGGCATCTGCTTCAGGTGGTTCCAGCCATTCAGGCACAATCCAGTATTTCTCACCAATCTGAATTGGTTCATAGTAATCCATCCAGGCACGTTCCCAGACCTGATTTTCCAGATATTCATGGCGCATTGGCACATCTGGAAGTTGGGCCCTGAGAAAAGCCTCCAGGGTATCAACATCAATTGGATCATCTTCTTCCTGTTGATAAATACCCGTTACAATAACTTTATTCCAGAGAGGGGTTTCTCCTGGTAAAGGCTCAAGCAATGCCTGATCTTCTGCATCATCCAGCGTTACGCTGACCGCTCCCAAAGAGAGTAACAGGGTTTCGGTAAGTTCAACTTGATGTTGATCAACAGTAATATGAATTTGTAGCCAGTTCACAGGAAAACCTAAATTAATGTATTTGCAGTTATTGTAATGGATTCAAACCCGTTAAAGGGATTATAAAATAAACAGATTACAATTTTAAGATGAAATATGTTGTGGCCAATTCTATCTATTTTATTGTGTATTTTATATTTTTAACTAATTAA